>NZ_JBFUFI010000008.1:0-222874 GCF_056403495.1 Devosia sp. P2_G7 | reverse complement strand
CCTTGATCCTCCCCCGCGGGGCGGGGGAGGGGGACCAGCGAAGCTGGTGGAGGGGGCGACCCCACGCACGGTCGGCGACGTCGTCGAATTCCTGGAAGCGCTGGCGGCAGAGTTGGTCGAGGGCAGGGCCCCTGACGCCGATTGGCACGCGACAAAGTCTGTTCTCGAAACGATAGAACACGTTATCCGCCCCCGCCTCGCCGCCTCCGGCCCGAACGAGCTCGCCTCCCTCCTCCTCGGCCTTGATGGCAAGTTCATCGCCCCCGGCCCGTCTGGCGCCCCCTCGCGCGGCCGCCTCGACGTGCTCCCCACCGGCCGCAATTTCTACTCCGTCGACATCCGCGCCGTGCCCACCCCCACCGCCTGGGAACTCGGCAAAAAATCCGCCGAGAACCTACTCACCCGCCACTTCCAGGACCACGGCCTCCCGCTCCGCTCGCTCGCCCTCTCCGTCTGGGGCACCGCCAACATGCGCACCGGCGGCGACGACATCGCCCAGGCCCTCGGCTTCATCGGCGCCAAGCCCGTATGGGACCCGTCCTCGCTCCGCATTTCCGGCTACGAGATCATCCCGCTGGCGAAACTCGGCCGCCCCCGTGTCGACGTCACGCTCCGCATCTCCGGCTTCTTCCGCGATGCCTTCCCGGCCCAGATCGCCCTGTTCGACAAGGCCGTCCGCGCCATCGGCGCGCTCGATGAACCGGAGGATCAAAACCCCATCGCCGCCCGCATGCGCACCGACGCGCTGGCCCTGATGAGCGCCGGCGCCGACGATCGCACGGCCGCCCTCGGCGCCGGCCACCGCATCTTCGGCAGCAAACCTGGCGCCTATGGCGCAGGCCTCCAGGGCTTGATGGATTCCGGCAACTGGGAGACCAAGGCCAACCTCGCCGAGGCCTTCCTCAATTGGGGCCAGTACGCCTACGGCGCCAACGCCGATGGCGTGCCCGAGCGCGCCCGCTTCGCCGCCCGCCTCTCCGACATCGAAGCCGTGGTCCACAACCAGGACAACCGCGAGCACGACCTGCTCGACAGCGACGATTACTACCAGTTCGAGGGCGGCCTCGCCGTCACTGCCGAAACCCTCACCGGCCGGGCCCCCGCGGCCTATCACAACGACCACTCCCGTCCCGACCGCCCGTTGGCCCGCACGCTGTCCGAGGAGATTTCGAAGGTCGTCCGCTCCCGCGTCGTGAACCCCAAATGGATCGATGGCGTGAAACGCCACGGCTACAAGGGCGCCTTCGAGATCATCGCCACGGTCGACTACATGTTCGCCTTCGCCGCCACCACCGGTGCGGTGAAGACCCACCATTTCGACCTCGCGTTCGAAGCCTTCGTCGAAGACGACGCGACGCGTACTTTCATCCAGCTCAACAACCGTTTCGGCTATGACGAGCTGATCGAAAAGTTCAACGAAGCCCGCCGCCGCGGCTTCTGGACACCCAGGTCCAATTCCGCCTACGCCTTCCTCGAGGAGTCCAAATGACCGACCGCGCCCCCAAGAAGACTGACCTGATGAGTGAAGCCGAGCGCGACGCCTATCACGCCGAAAAGATGCGCAAGAAGAAGGAGGCGCGGAACAAGATCCTCGCCACCAAGACTGAGGAACGCGGCCTGCTCATCGTCCACACCGGCAAGGGCAAGGGCAAATCCACCGCCGCCTTCGGCATGGTGTTCCGCGCCATCGGCCACGGCTTCAAGGTCGGGGTGGTGCAGTTCGTCAAGGGTGCCTGGTCCACCGGCGAGCGCGACGTGCTCGATAAGTTCCCCGACCAGGTCACCATCAAGGCGATGGGCGAGGGCTTCACCTGGGACACCCAGGACCGCCAGCGCGACCTCGCCGCCGCCCGCGGCGCCTGGGAGATGGCCAAGGAACTGATCGCCGACGAGAGCTACAAGCTCATCCTGCTCGACGAGCTCAACATCGTGTTGCGCTACGATTATCTGCCGCTCGACGAAGTGCTCGAGGTCCTGCGCAACAAGCCGCGCGACACCCACGTCATCGTCACCGGCCGCAATGCCAAGGACGAAATCATCGAATTAGCTGACCTTGTCACCGAAATGGCGGAGATCAAGCACCCGTTCCGTGCGGGCGTGAAGGCACAGGCGGGGATCGAGTTTTAGGAGGCGCTCCCTAAGCTCCGAAACGTCCGCCCCGGTGGATGGGCAAACCAGCCCGCTCACTCCAGCCACCGCGTCTCAAACTTCGGGCTCGCATGAATGTGCAGGCTCTTCATCGGCCCGAGCGTCCGGAACTTGTGCGGCGTGTTCGCCGGCACCACCAGAATCTGCCCCGGCCCGGCCTCGATCTCCTCGTCCCCCACCGTGAACACCGCGCGTCCCTCCTCGATGATGAACGTCTCGGGGTAGGGATGCGTATGCAGCCGCGGACCGTTGCCCGCCTCGACGCTGTCGTGCAGGATCAGCGTCACATTGGCGTCGCCCCCTTCCCACTCGCCGGAGCGGCGCGTCGGATGCACCGCCCAGTCCTCGCGCTGGTAAACCCGCACCATCAGCACCCTCCCTCAAGGCTCTGCACCAACCGATCCACCACCGGACCCAGCGCACCGATGTCGACCGCCGAGTATTCCAGCCGAAACGCCGCATATTGCCCGTCGCACAACGCGATCATCCGCTGGTACAGCACGCGCTGGCCCTGCGTGCCGGAGTAACTGGCCCAGCTCGGCGTCACCGCCTCATATGTGATGGTCCAGCCATCCCCGATCGCGAACGCCTTCGCTGCAGCGACCGCGCTTTCAAAACTGTGCTCGGTGATATTGCCACCCCACACCAGCAGCTTTCTGGCGCCATCGCGGAAGGCGCGGCCATCACCGTTGTCCGCCTCCTCGCCCCACTCGAACCCCGGCGGCACGTCGATCGTGTAGCCGAAGCGGGCGTTGCCATAGGTCTCCCACCCGGCGGCAAGCGCCGGGGCAGCGAGGGCGATAAGCATGAAACAAATCAGAACGCGCATGGCGGCGAGGATTGCCCGCCATGCGCTTGCCTGCAACCTCAAACCCCAAATGCTTTCGCCGTTTCACCAAACGGCGAAATGCCGGGGCGTCAGGCCCCCTTCATCATCACCGCTGCGGCGAGAATGATGAAGGCAACGATCAGAATCCAGAACGCGTAGGCACTGACGAAAGGTATCGCGACGATTGCCCCCAGCAACGCGATAACCGCGATGACGACGGCGACGATGAACATGGTCTGGCTAGGCGCATTGAGAGTCATAGAAGACCTCCTGGGTCATGCACACGAGCAGAAGCTTAGGCGCGCCGCTGAATCGCAGCCATGCCGCGAAGGCGGCTTTGCACAAGTTGTGCGGCGCGCAGCCGCCATGGGTTGCGCGCCGTTGCACCAGCGTATCAGGCGGTTTTCACCAGCACTGCGACGGCGAGCACGACGAACGCGATCACCATCAGCCAGAACGCCCAACCCACGATCGCGCCGAGCACGCCGAAATAGGCGAGCACGCCGACAATCGCGAGGAGCAGCGCCAGCAGGTACATCACCATGTTGGGAGCATTGAGAGCCATCTTAGCCTCCATGTGCCAAGATGCAGAGCCCGCGGATCGAGCCCGCATCGGCTGCTGAATATGTAGGAATGCGCCCAACCGGCTGCAATAGTTTGAAGTACTTAGGCTTTCACGGGCTGTGCTGGTGCGAAGCGCCGACGGTAGCGCCTCCTTCCTGACGCCGGTGTTTTGGTCTCCGTCCCCCTTGCGGGCTTCGAGCCGGCCGAAGGTAAAATCGCTCCAGTGGAGCGATTTTAGGGGAGAAGGCCATGAGAGCTATGCTCGAATGGCTTGGACAGGGGGTGGGGGGCGGCTCGCACCAGCTCATCGGTGCGCCCCCTCAGACCACCACGATCCCCGAGTGCTTCGCCTTGTTCTCCGGCTCGACATGGATGGTGATCTGCGCCCGCTCCACGGTCTCGCGCAGCTTCGCCTCGATCCCGTCGCAGATCGAGTGCGCCGCCTCGACGCTCATCGCGCCGGGCACCACGAGGTGGAAATCGATGAACGTCATCTTTCCCGCCTGCCGGGTGCGGATGTCATGCGCCTCGATCGCCCCCTCGGCATTGGCTGAGATGATCTCGCGGATCTGGTTGAGCAGCTTGGGCTCCACCGCCACGTCCATCAGTCCGATGACGCTCTGCTTGATCAGCTCCCACCCCGACCAGAGGATCGCGATACCAACCAACGCCGCGAGAATCGCATCAAGCTGCACCCAGCCGGTTGCCGCCGCCAGCGCCACGCCGATCAGCACGCCGAGCGTCGACACCACGTCCGTCCACAGGTGCCGCCCATCCGCCACCAGGGCCGGCGAGCCTTCCTGCCGCCCCCATCGCATCAGCCAGAACGCCCACCCGGCATTGATCGCCGTGGCCAGCAGGCTCATGCTCAGCCCCAGCGGATCGAGTTCGAACGGGCGCGGATGGATGAAGCCGAAATACGCCTCGCGGAAAATCAGCAGCGCCGCCACAGCGATGAAGATGCCGATCACCACGGCCGAGAAATACTCGGCCTTGTAGTACCCATAGGGCAGCGACGCATCCGCCGGACGTGCCGACAGCCGTACCGCGATCAGCGCCACTACCGACGTTACGAGGTTGACCACGCTCTCGAGCGCGTCCGAGTAGAGCGCGATCGATCCCGTCGACCATGCCGCAAAGCCCTTCAACGCCAGCACCAGGATGCCGATGGCGAGGCTGCCATAGGCGACACGGACGGCGAGGTTGGAAGAGCTGATGGCCATCAACGGCCAATAGACGAGCCGCCTCGCGCTGACAAGCTGCTGTATTTGCAAGTGATTTTCAGAAGCGTTCGCGGGTGATGGGGGAATCGTTTGACCCCTCATGGCCCCCTCACTACAACCCCTTGATAGCGCAGCGTTCCTTGATGGACTGAAACTCACGCTCGGTGCGGTCGACCCAAATCGGGGACCAAATCCGGGGCTGCTGGTTGGTCGAAAGCGAACTCTGCCTTTGTGATAAACAGAGGCGAGAATGGAAAAATCCCTGATCCTGCCGGCTGAGACCGGAATCATGCTGTGCGGCCATGGCAGCCGCAACCAACTCGCCGTCGGCGAGTTCGCCGTGCTGGCCGAGCGCCTGCGCGAGCGCCTGCCGGGCGTCCCGGTCGAGTACGGCTACCTAGAATTCGCCAACCCGGTGATCCACCAGGGCCTCGACAAGCTCCGCGCCGCCGGCGTCAAGCGGGTCCTCGCCGTCCCAGGCATGCTGTTCGCCGCTGGCCACGCCAAGAACGACATCCCCTCGGTGCTCAACACCTATGCCGCCGGCAAACCCGTCGAGATCACCTACGGCCGCGAACTGGGCGTCGACCTCAAGATGCTGCGCGCCGCCGGCGATCGCATCCAGGAGGCCATCGACTCTTCCCCCAACGACGTCCCGCGCCACGATACCCTGCTGGTCGTCGTCGGCCGCGGCGCTTCCGATCCCGATGCCAATTCCAACGTCGCCAAAGTCATGCGCCTCCTCTGGGAAGGCATGGGCTTCGGCTGGGGCGAGATCGCCTATTCCGGCGTCACCTTCCCGCTCGTCGCTCCGGCGCTCGATCATGCGGTGAAACTCGGCTACCGCCGCATCATCGTCTTCCCCTACTTCCTGTTCACCGGCGTGCTGGTCAAGCGCATCTACGACGCGGCCAACGAAGCCGCCGCCAAATACCCGCACATCGAGTTCCTCAACGCGCCCTACCTCAACGATCACCCGCTGGTGGTCGAGACCTTCGTCGATCGCATCCAGGAAATGCTGGTCGGGCAGAACCTGATGAACTGCGCCATGTGCAAGTACCGCGAGCAGGTCCTCGGCTTCGAAACCGAAGTCGGCCTCGCGCAGGAAAGCCACCACCACCACGTCGAAGGCATCGGCGGCGGCCTCGAGAACTGCCCCTGCAAGGGCGATTGCGACTCCTCCTGCCGCGACGAAGCCTTCTGCCTCAAGCACGGCCTGCCTTGGACCCCGCTCCCCAGCCATGATCATGGGCATGACCACAACCACGATCACGCCCACCCGCATGCGCACCCACACACCCACGCGCCGGCCCAACACGCCCTCGTCGCCAACCCTGCCTTCCCGGTGATCCGCCTGGGCGGCAGCCACGATCACGGCTACCCCGAAGATCACGGCCATCACCACGGCGACGGCCCCCATCACCACCACGATCACGCCGATCATCACCACCACCCCTATCCCCACGCCGACCACCCACTCGGGCCCGTGACCCTCCCCAAAATCCCCGGCCGCCTCGCTCGCGAGGACCAGGAGAGCTAATGCCGCTCTTCGATCGCTACATCGCGGTGGATTGGTCGGCGGCGAACACCCCGAAGCGCGGCAAGGACTCGATCTGGATCGGCGAACTCGGCCCCGACGGCCGCGCCCCGAGCGAGAACCCACCGACCCGCTACCTGGCGATGCAGCACATCGCCAGCCGCCTCCTCGCCGCCCGCCAGCGCAGCGAGCGCATCATGCTCGGCTTCGACTTCGTCTTCGGCTACCCCCGCGGCGCCGCGGCAGCCAT
Organism: Devosia sp. P2_G7; assembly: GCF_056403495.1. Taxonomy (NCBI): domain Bacteria; kingdom Pseudomonadati; phylum Pseudomonadota; class Alphaproteobacteria; order Hyphomicrobiales; family Devosiaceae; genus Devosia; species Devosia sp. P2_G7. The sequence goes on along the minus strand of NZ_JBFUFI010000008.1, from coordinate 216,323 downwards.
CGCGCGAGCCACCGGCCGCTCAGACACCTCCCCCCTGGCGGGGGAGGATGGGTGGGGGGGCGATGAGCCCCGATGGCTGCAGTTGTGGTCAACGCTCCACCGCCTTGTGGTGGACGCCCCTGACAACCGCTCCAACCGCTTCCAGCTCGCCGAGTCCCTCAACCTCCGCCTCGCCGACGGCCCGCACTTCTGGGGCCACCCGCACCAGCACAGCTACCCCGGCCTAACCCCGAAGCGCCCCGCCACCGCTTACTCCACCATCCCGGAACGCCGCCTCGCCGAGCGCTATGTCCGCAGCGCCCAGCCGGTTTGGAAACTTACCGGCGTCGGCTCCGTCGGCAGCCAGGCCATGCTTGGCATCGCCCGCCTCGAAGCCCTGCGCACCGACCCGCGCTTCGCCGCCGACATCGCCGTCTGGCCATTCGAAACCGCCTTCGCCGACAATCTAGCCAAGCCCATCACCATCGTCGAAATCTACCCCTCGCTGTTCCCGGTCACCGATGCCGACGGCCTGCCGCGCGACCGCGCCCAGGTCGAAGTCACCACCAGCCGCTTCGCCGAACTCGACCGCGCCGGCCTCCTCGCCACGGTCCTCAGCCCGCCACCCGTGCTGGCCGCCGATGAGCGCGCCATCCTCCTCGCCGAGGAAGGCTGGATCGCCGGCGCTGGCCACGAAGCGCTGCTCGCCGAGCTGCGGAGCGCCGCATGAGCTACCTCCGCGACCCCGACGCCATCTACATCAAGAGCTTCGCCACCATCGCAGCCGAAGCCGACCTCTCCTCGCTGCCGCCCGAACTCCACCCCGCCGCCATCCGCATGATCCACGCCTGCGGCATGGTCGACCTCGCCGCCGACATCGTCGGCGATCCCTCCGTCGTCGCTGCCGCGCGCCACGCCCTCAACTCCGCCGCCCCAGTCCTCTGCGACTGCGAAATGGTCCGCTCCGGCATCATCCGCCGCCACCTTGCGGAGACCACCGAGCTCGTCCTCACCCTCAATGATCCGTCCGTCCCGGCTCTCGCCAAATCCCTCGGCACCACCCGGTCCGCTGCCGCCGTCGAACTCTGGCGCCCCCGTCTCGAAGGCGCCGTCGTCCTCATCGGCAACGCCCCCACCGCCCTGTTCCACCTCATCGAACTGATCGAAGCAGGCGGCCCGCGCCCCGCCGCCATCATCGCCGCGCCGGTCGGTTTCGTGGGGGCGGCTGAAAGCAAGGCCTTGCTCGCGACCAACGCGCTTTCTATTCCATTCCTCACGGTGCGCGGACGCCGCGGTGGCTCGGCCATCGCCAGCGCCGCCTTCAACGCCATTTCGAAAGACCTCGCATGACCGCCTGGCTGCACATCATCGGGGTAGGGGAGCGCGGCCCGAGCGAGCTGCCGGCGTCCTACAAGCTGCTGCTCAACTATGCCGACACCGTCATCGGCCCTGCCCGCTTCCTCGCCGATCTCGAGCCCATCACCCGGCCCAATGCCAGCGCTGACCTGTTCAATCCCGAGTTCGTCACCAAGCGCAGCTTCGAGGCCGTCGCCCGCGCCCTTTCCGGCGAGGAACCGGACCATTCGCCGGCCTCCTCCTATGCCGATGGCCGCACCCTGATCGAATGGGAACCACCGCTCGACAACATGATCGAGCAAGTGATGGCGCTGCGCGAAACCCCGACCGTCATCCTCGCCTCCGGCGATCCGATGTGGTTCGGCATCGGCGCGACGCTGACGCGCTACCTGCTGCCGTCCGAGTTCGTCATCCACGCCCACCCCTCGGCCTTCCAGCTCGCCGCGGCGCGCCTCCACTGGCCGCTGCAATCGGTCTCGGCCATCTCGCTGCATGGCCGCGCCGTCGAAACGCTGCATCCGCACCTCGTCCCCGGCAACCGCATCCTCGCGCTCACCGCCGATCACACCACCGTCGATCTCGCCATCGAGCTCCTGGTCGATCGTGGCTATGGCCGCAGCCTCGTCACCACGCTCGAAAACCTCGGCGGCCCTGAGGAGAAGATCACCTCCGACGAGGCCGAGGCCTTCAACACCCGCGAAGTCGATGATTTCTACGTCCTCGCCATTGATTGCGTCCCCGATTTCACTGCCCCGCTGCTGCCCCCGGTCCCCGGCCTGCCCGACGAAGTCTTCGTCAACGATGGCCAGCTGACCAAGCGCGAAATCCGCGCCGCCACCCTCGCCAAGCTCGGCCCGTTCCCCGGCGCGCTGCTGTGGGATGTCGGCGCCGGGTCGGGCTCCATCGCCATCGAGTGGATGCGCGCCGCCCGCGACGCCAAGGCCATCGCCTTCGAGCGCGAAGGCGAGCGCCTGCAGATGATCGCGCTGAACGCTGCCGCCCTCGGCGTCCCGCACCTCGAGATCGTCAGCGGCGAGGCGCCCGGCACCTTCGGCCGTACGGCCCCGCCTGACGCTATCTTCATGGGTGGCGAGGTCGGCAACGACGATCTGTTCGACGCCTGCTGGAATGCGCTGAAGCCCGGCGGCCGCCTTGTCGCCAACGCCGTCACCCTCGATGCCGAGCACGCGCTCTACTCACGCCACCTGCAACTGGGCGGCGAGCTCACCCGCATCGAAATCTCGGCGCTCGATCGCGTCGGCGGCCACCGCGCCTTCAAACCGCGCATGGCGGTCACTCAGTGGTCCGTCACCAAGGCGCTGCACGGCCTCGTGGTGACACCGTGACCGGTGCCCTCCATCTTGTCGGCGTCGGCCCCGGCGATCCCGAATTGCTGACGCTGAAGGCCGCCCGCCTGCTCGCCTCCATCCGGGTCGTTGCCTACCCCACCACCGGCGAGGACGCCGCGCTCGCGCTCGAAATTGCCGGCCCGCACCTCAATCCCGCCGCCGAGCGCCTCCCCATCAGCATCCCGATGTCGGTGGAGCGCGGCCCGGCCCAGGCGGCCTATGACGCCGCCGCCGAGGCTATCCTCGCGCACCTCCGCGCCGGCCGCGATGTCGCCTGGCTGTGCGAGGGCGATCCGCTGTTCTACGGTTCCGCCATGTACCTGGTCACCCGCGTCGGCGCCCATGCCCCGGTCGCCATCGTCCCCGGCGTCACCTCGCTCACCGCCGCCGCCGCCGCCATCGGCCGCCCGCTCGCTGCCCGCAACGAAATGCTGAAGATCCTGCCCGCCCCCCTCGACGACGCCACCCTCCGCGCCGAACTCGCCGTCACCCCTGCCGCCGCCATTATCAAGGTCGGCCGCCATTTCGATCGCGTCCGCGCGCTGCTCGCCGAAACCGGCCATGCCGCTGGCGCCATCGTCGTTGAACACGCCACCATGGATCGCCAGCGCATCACCCGTCTCGCCGATTTCGCCCATGACGAGCGGCCCTACTTCTCCACCATCCTCTGCTATCGCGGCGCCGAAGCCTGGGGCAGCGGGGAGAACGCGGCATGACCACCCCCGCCATCATCATCTTCGCCGACACCGGGCTCGATACCGCCACGCGCATCGCCGAGGCGACCGGCGGCGAGATCTACACCTGCGGGCAGGGCGGTGCCGATGCGCTGAAGCTGCTGCCGCGTCTGTTTTCCGAAGGTCGCCCCATCATCGGCGTCTGCGCGGCCGGCATCCTGATCCGCCTGCTCGCCGCCAGCCTTGAGAACAAGCAGAAGGAACCGCCGGTCCTCGCCGTCTCGCTCGGCGGCGGCAGCATCGTGCCGCTGCTCGGTGGCCACCGAGGCGCCAACCGACTGGCGCGCGAGCTCGCCGATGAACTCGGCGGCCACCCCGCCATCACCACGGCGTCCGACAGCAAGTTCCTCCACAGCCTCGACGAGCCGCCCGCGGGGTGGGTGCTCGGTACCCCGCAGGATGCCAAGCCCGCCATGATGGCGCTGCTGCTGGGCGCCAAGCTGCAGATCGACGGCGAGGCGCCGTTCCTCGCCGAGGCCGGCTATCCGGTCTCTTCGATGGGCGCGGTCAAGGTGCTGGTCACTGAGCAGAAGCTGCGCATCGAGCGCGGCGTCGTCTATCACCCAAAAACCCTCGTCGCCGGTGTAGGCTGCGAGCGCGGGGCGGAAGCCGAGGAGGTCATCGCCCTCATCGATTTCGCCCTCGCCAAGCAAAACCTCGCCCCCGAAAGCCTCGCCGCCCTCGCCTCGATCGACATCAAGGCCGACGAGCCGGCGCTGCTCGAAGCCGCCCGCCACTTTAGGGTGCCGCTCCGCCTGTTCTCCGCCGCCGAACTCCTGCAGGAGCGCTACCGCCTCAAGTCTCCCTCCGACTACGTCGAGGAAACCGTCGGCACCCCCAGCGTCGCCGAAGCCTCGGCCTTGAAGGCCGGCCCGCTGGTGGTCGAAAAGCTGAAATCCGAGCGCGCCACCTGCGCCATCGGCAAGGCGCTACACCCCATCGACCCTGCAACCTTCGGTCGCCGCCCCGGCGTGCTTCATCTCGTCGGCATTGGCCCGGGCGAAGCCATCTCTCGGACCGCCGCTTCCGTCAACGCACTCGAGCAGAGCACCGACTGGGTCGGCTACGACCTGTATCTCGATCTCGTCGCCGATCTCCGCCGCGGCCAGGTCGAACACCGTTACGGGCTCGGCGAGGAAGAAACCCGCGTCCGCCACGCCCTCGAACTCGCTGCCGAAGGCAAGGTCGTGTCGCTCATCTGCTCTGGCGACGCGCAGATCTACGCCATGGCCGCGCTCGCCTACGAGCTGCTCGACGCCACCGGCCCGCGAGCCGTCTCCGACGTCGCCCGCCGTGTCAATCTCGAAACCCACCCCGGCGTCTCCGCCTTCCAGGCCGCCTCCGCCGCCGCCGGGGCGCTCATCGGCCACGACTTCTGCTGCATCTCGCTCTCGGACCTCCTCACCCCCCGCGACGACATCCTGAAACGCCTCGATGGCGCCGCCCGCGCCGATTTCGTCACCGCGCTCTACAACCCGCGCTCGCAGCGCCGCACAGACCTGATCGAGGAGACCAAGCGTATCTTCCTCGAATACCGTCCGCCCTCGACCCCGGTCATCATCGGCTCCAACCTCGGCCGCCCCACCGAGCGCGTCCGCGTCGTCGAACTCAGCGAGTTCGATCCAACCGAGATCGACATGCTCACCATTGTCATCATCGGCGCCAGCACCTCCCGCACCTTTCAGCGCGGCTCGGGTACCGTCGCCTACACGCCGCGCGGCTACGCGGCCAAGTCCGTCGAAAGCAGCAAATGACCGTCTACTTCATAGGCGCCGGCCCCGGCGCGCCCGACCTCATTACGCTGCGTGGCCAGCGCCTGATCGAGCGCTGCGAAGTCTGCCTCTATGCTGGCTCGCTGGTCCCCGCCGAAATCGTCGCCGCCGCTCCCACCGGCGCGCTGGTGCGCGACACCGCGCCGATGCACCTCGACGAGATCATTGACGAGATCATCAAAGCCAATGACGTCGGCAAGGATGTCTCACGCGTCCATTCCGGCGATCCCTCGATTTATGGTGCCGTTGCCGAGCAGATGCGCCGCCTCGACGCCCTCGGCATCCCATACGAGGTCGTCCCCGGCGTCCCGGCCTTCGCCGGCGCTGCCTCCCGCATCGCCGCCGAACTGACCCTGCCGGAAATCAGCCAGACCATCATCCTCACCCGCACCTCCGGCAAGGCCTCCGCCATGCCGGAGTCCGAAAGCCTCGAAATCCTCGGGCTGTCGAAGGCGACGCTCTGCATCCACCTGTCGATCCGCAATCTCGGCTACGTCGAAACCGCGCTCACCCCGAACTACGGCGCCGATTGTCCGGTGGTTATCATCTACCGCGCCACCTGGCCGGACGAGGAAGTGATCTTCACCACGCTCTCCGAGATGAAGGCCCGCGTCCGCGAGGAAAAGATCACCCGCACCGCCCTGATCCTCGTCGGCCGCGTCCTGGGCGAAACCCGCTTCCGCGAGTCAAAGCTCTACGACGAGAGCTTCGCCCACGTGCTGCGGAACGCGGGAAAGAAGAAGTCGCGGGCAGGGGCATGACCGCCGATAGGGCCGTGCGGGAAGAGCACCCCCACCCCTGTCCCCTCCCCGCAAGGGGGAGGCAGACCCTCCCTGTCAGCCGTCGCAGCCTCACGCGGGGTGCAAGTGTAAGCGTCTCCTCCCCCCTTGCGGGGGAGGGACAGGGTGGGGGGTGCGTTTCCCGCACCAGCCCCTCGACCAACCTACCCCAGCTTCAGCGCCGCAATCGCTTGCCCGACCGTCGGCACCTCATGCGCTGGCGGCAGTGCCGGCCGGTCGATCATGAACACCGGCAGCCGCAGCCTGAGCGCTGCCTGCAGCTTGGCCTCCGTCTGCGCCCCGCCCGAGTTCTTGCAGACCAGGTGGGTGATCCCCTGTTCCTGCATCATCTGGAACTCGCCGTTGAAGAAGAACGGCGGCCGCGCCAGGAGCGAGGTGGCATTGACAGGCAGTTCCTTTTCCGGCGGCTCGATCGAGCGCACCACGAAGCTGCAGTCGGTGCGCTTGAGGTACGCATCGAGATGTGTGTGCCCCACCGTCAGCAGCGCCCGAGCCCCCTTGGGCAGGCTCGCCCCCGCTTCCTCTGCCGATGCGACGTGCTTCCAGAACGCATATTGCGGCTCGCTCCAGGCCGGCCGGGTCAGCCGCACCAGCTTCAGCGCGGCAAGCTCGGCCGCCCTCACCGCGTTTCGCTTGATCTCCTCGGCATAGGGATGCGTTGCATCCACCAGCCGGTCGAACCGCTCGGTGATGATGTAATTGCCCATCCCGTCGCCACCGCCAAAGCCGCCCACCCTCACCGCGCCTGCGGGCAGCAGCGGATCGCTGGTCCGGCCGGCGAGCGACGTGGTGACGTCGTGGCCCATCTTGGTCAGTTGCCCGGCAAGCTGCCGCGCTTCCTCTGTCCCCCCAAGGATCAGGATCTTCATCGTCTGGTCGCTTTCCCCAAGTCCGGCGCCCTGACGGCCCGCCGTGGCGCCGCTAGTACCCCCCGGTCTCACGGCGCCGTCCCCACCATAACTGCTAGCCCCAAGATTTTGCAGCACAATCTTCGGGTGGCCAGATGAACGGCCTCGTCATCGCTGCCCCGCGCTCCGGCTCCGGCAAGACCACCATCACGCTCGGCCTCCTCGCCGCCCTCAGGGCGCGCGGCCTAGGCATCGCCCCGGCGAAGACCGGCCCCGACTATATCGACACCACCATCCTCAGCCGTGCCGCCCGTCGCGCCGCCATCAATCTCGATCCCTGGGCCATGTCGCCCGCCCGCCTGCGCCACCTCGCCAGCACCCACGCCGCCGATGCCGATCTCCTCCTCGTCGAGGGCGTCATGGGCCTGTTCGACGGTGCTGCCGACGGCCGCGGCTCCACAGCCGATCTCGCCGCCACCCTCGGCTTGCCCGTGATCCTCGTCCTCGATGCTGAGCGCCAATCCCAGTCCATAGCCGCGCTCGCCCACGGCTTCGCCACCTGGCGTCCCGACGTGAAAGTCGCCGGCCTCATCGTCAACCGCGCCGCCTCCACCCGCCACGAAGCCATGCTCCGCGCCGCGCTGACTGCCATCGATATCCCACTCCTCGGCGTCATCCCCAAACGCGAAGCCCTTGGCCTCCCCGACCGCCACCTCGGCCTCGTCCTCCCCGACGAAATCGCCCACTTCGACAAGGTGGTGCAGACCACCGCCGAAGCGATGGAGGACTACCTCGACCTAAACCGTCTTCTGTCGCTGTCATCCCCCCTAGCACCGGCCAGCACCTCCCCCCTTGTGGGGGAGGTTGGGAGGGGGGAAGCCACGCCCACCAAGCTCCCCCCTCTAGGCCAACACATCGCCATCGCCCGCGACGACGCCTTTGCCTTCCTCTACCCCCACTGGCTCGCCGACTGGCGCAGCGCCGGAGCCAATCTCAGCTTCTTCTCTCCCCTAGCCGACGAATCTCCCGATCCCACCGCCGACGCCGTCTTCCTCCCCGGCGGCTATCCCGAGCTCCACGCCGCCCGCCTCGCCGCCGCGCAGAATTTCATGCGCGGCCTGCGTGCTTCTGCTGAAAGGTCAGCGCTTATCTATGGAGAGTGCGGGGGCTTCATGGTGCTCGGCGCCACCCTCACCGACAAGACGGGCGCCACCCACCCGATGTCCGGCCTGCTCCCGCACGAGACCCGCATCGACCGCCCCAAGCGCGCCCTCGGCTACCGCCGCCTGACCCACCAAAGCCCGCTACCCTTCCCGCGAGCCCTCACCGGACACGAGTTCCACTACTCGTCCGCCCGCAAAACCCACGGCACCCCGCTCTTCCGCGCCACCGATGCGCTAGGCGAGGAACTCCCTCCGATGGGCCTCGTCTCGGGCCGCATCATGGGCTCCTACGCCCACGTCATCGACGTCGATCAGTCCGCCTGAGGCTTCCGGATCATGTACGTATCCATGATCCACCCGTTCCGCGCCTGCGCCTCGCGTCGCTTTACATCGATCTCGTCCATCACCTCGGACACCTTCCCCGCGACGAGGATTTCGTCCGCCGTCCCCAAGTAGGCCCCCCAGAAAATCTCCGCCTCACCCCCGGCAAACCGCCGGAACACCTGGTGGTTGTCCAGCATCACCACTGCACTCGTCAGCCCATCCGCCTCGCCTTCGCCCACCCGTCGCCCGGTGGTGATGGTCACCGCTTCGCCCACCCGGTTCAGCGTTACCTGATGCTGCGCCGCCAGCGCCTGCGGCGCCGAAATCCCGGGGATCACCTCGATGGCGATTGGGCAGCCGGCCGCCTGCATGTCCCTGAGAATCCGCAGCGTCCCGTCATAGAGCGTCGGATCGCCCCACACGAGAAACGCCCCGATCCCGTCCTCCGGCAGCTCCGCGAACATCCGCTGGTAGGCCGCCTCGAGCTTGTCCCGCCATTCCTGCACACTGTCGCGATAGTCCGGCGTCTCCGCCCGCCGCCTCGCTGGAATAGCGAATTCGACCAGCCGGTAGCGCGGGTCGGTCACGAATTTCTGCAGCATTTCCAGGCGGATCGCGTTAAGCCCCGCCTTCTCCTCACCCTTGTCAGGCATGAAGAACACCTCGGCGCGGTTCATCGCCTTGATGGCCTGGAGCGTGAGGTAGTCCGGGTTGCCGGCCCCGATGCCGATGACGAGGATGGTGCGCATCCTTCCTCCCTATCGGATCGCAACGTCACGGGCTAGAACGGCGGCATGGCGAAATCCCTCATGTTCATGGGCACCGGGTCCGATGTCGGCAAGTCGCTGCTGGTCGCAGGGCTTTGTCGCGCCTACACAAACCGCGGGTTGCGCGTGGCGCCGTTCAAGCCGCAGAACATGTCGAACAACGCCGCCGTCACCACCGATGGCGGCGAGATTGGTCGCGCTCAGGCGCTGCAGGCTCGGGCTGCCCGTCGGGATCCGGTGACCGCTATGAACCCCGTTCTGCTGAAGCCGGAGCATGAAACTGGGTCACAGCTTATCGTGCGTGGGCAGCGTGTTGGATCATACAAGGCACGGGATTATTGGTCGAAAAGACATGAACTTCTGCCAGCTGTGCTCGCCGCGCACCACGAACTCGCCGCCACTGCCGACCTGATCCTGGTCGAAGGCGCCGGCAGTGCCTCCGAGGTCAATCTTCGGCCAGGTGACATCGCCAATTTCGGTTTCGCCCGCGCCGCCGACAAGCCGGTGGTGCTGATCGGCGACATCCAGCGTGGCGGCGTCATCGCCGCCCTGGTCGGCACCTTCGCGGTGATCGATCGGGCAGATGCCGCGCTGATCGCCGCGACGCTGGTCAACAAATTCCAGGGCGATCCAGAATTGTTTGACGGTGGCAAGCAATTCATTGCCGATCGCACCGATGTGCCCTGTCTCGGGCCGATCCCGTTCTTCGCCGACGCGCGAAAACTCCCGGCCGAAGATGCACTCGCGCTCGAGGAACAGCAGACGCCGGGGCAGGGTGCCTACCGCATCGTCGTGCCCCGCCTGCCGCGCATCGCCAACTTCGATGACCTCGATCCACTCCGCCTCGAGCCCGGCGTCAGCCTCGAAATCATCGAGCCCGACCGTCCGCTGCCCTATGCCGACCTGATCATCATCCCCGGTTCGAAGGCCACCCGCAGCGATCTCGCCGCGCTCCGCGAATATGGCTGGGACATCGATATCCTCGCCCATCATCGCGCCGGCGCTCGCGTGCTTGGCCTCTGTGGCGGCTTCCAGATGCTGGGCCACACCGTGTTCGATCCGGAAGGCATCGAAGGCACCATCGGTACCTCGGCCGGCCTGAACCTCCTCGATATCGACACCGTCCTCGGCCCCACCAAGGAACTCCGCGTCGAGCAAGCCACCTCGGCTCTGACCGGCGATCCGCTCGTCGGCTACCACATGCACATGGGCGTCACCCGCGGCCGCGGCCTCGAAGCCCCCTTTGCCCGCATCGGTGATGCCGCCGATGGAGCGGTCAGCGCCGATGGCACGGTGATGGGTACCTACCTCCACGGCCTCTTCGCCGCCGATGCCTTCCGCCGCAACTTCCTCGGCCCCGCCGCAACCGCCACGTCGAGCCTCGCCTACGAGGCCACCATCGACACCACCCTCGATGCCCTCGCCGCGCACCTCGAACGCCATCTCGATCTCGACGCCCTGCTGAGGCTCGCCCGCTGATGCAGGCGCTCCTCGCCCCTCTCGCGCTGCTGATCGAGCGCCTCGCCGGCTACCCCAACAGCCTCGTCGCCCGCATTGGCCACCCGGTGATCTGGATCGGCAAGCTGATCTCGCTGCTCGATCTCCGCCTCAACCGCGACGCCAACCGCCGCGGCAAGGGCGTCCTCGCACTCATCATCCTGCTGGCGGTCAGCGGCATCCTCGCCGGCCTCGTCAGCTGGCTCTGCCGCCTCATCCCCTTCGGCTTCATCCTCGAAGCCATCCTCGCTTCGACCTTCCTCGCCCAAAAAGCTCTCGGCGACGCCGTGCGCACCGTCGCCACCGCGCTCCGCCGCAGCCTCCCCGAAGGCCGCACCGCCGTCAGCCACATTGTCGGCCGCGATCCGCAATCCCTCGATGAGGCCGGCGTCGCCCGCGCCGCCATCGAGTCGCTCGCCGAATCCACTTCCGATGCTGTCGTCGCCCCGCTGTTCTGGCTGCTGCTGCTCGGCCTCCCCGGCATCGCCCTCTACAAGGCCGTGAACACCGCCGACTCGATGATCGGCCACAAGACCGAGCGCCACCTCGAGTTCGGCTGGGCCAGCGCCCGCTTCGATGATCTGCTGAACCTGATCCCGGCCCGCCTCACCGCCCTTCTGATCGCCGGCGCCGCCTTCTTCGTCAAAGGCGCCCACCCGGAGGTCGCCTGGTCGACGGCGCTGCGTGACGCCAGAAAGCACGAAAGCCCTAACGCCGGCTGGCCGGAAGCCGCCATGGCCGGCGCCCTCGGTTTCCGCCTCGGCGGCCCGCGTAGCTACGACGGCGAAGTGGTCGACCTGCCAAGCTTCGGCGAGGGCCGGGCGGAGCTGAACGCTGATGATATCGATCGCGGCCTCAAGCTTTACGCGATGACTCTAAACCTGACGCTGGTCGTGACGATGCTGATCGCCCTGGTGCTCTGGCGCCTCAGCTAAGCCTCGTACCCCCGCCGCGCCATCACTTCCGCCTGCGGTGCCACTCCCTTCAGCACCATCGGCAACCCGGCCACCACGAAATACGCATCGTCGCAGATCTCGGCCAATCGCTGGTGCGCCGAACCCGCGAGATCCCTGAACATCCGTGCCATCGCGTTGTCCGGCACGATCCCCAGCCCCACCTCGTTCGACACGAGGATCACCCGGGCACTCGTCGTCGCCGCCAGTGTCGCCAGCAACTCGTCCACTGCCGCCGCCACGTTCTCGTTGGCGACGATCAGGTTGGTGATCCACAGCGTCAGGCAATCGACGAGGATCACGTCGTGCACCTTGGCCGCGCTGGCGATGGCAGCACTGAGCCGCAACGGCTCCTCGATCGTTGCAAACGCCTGCGCCCGCTGCTGCTGATGGCTCTGCACCCGGTCGCGCATCTCTGCGTCCAGCGCTTCGGCCGTAGCGAGATAGGCCGGCCGCTCTCCCGCTCGCATCGCCAGCCGTTCGGCAAATCCGGTCTTGCCCGAGCGCGCCCCGCCCAGCACCAGCACATGACCCATTTCTTGCCTCCTTGCCCTTCGCGCCGCATGAAGGAATGCGCGTTTCCGACGCTTCGATCCATCAGCGCCGGACTTTTGTCCGCATGCGAGCCATGCGGCAAGCGGCCTTTCCAGTCGCGCTCCCATGCTTATTCTACTTTCGTCTGAAAACCTTTGGCATTAAGGTCCGCGCCGGACTCGGGGGGCTCCTGGGTCGGCAAGCCAACAATCGTGGCAGGGAGTGCGCGTTCGGTGCCTAGGTACTATCTCGGGGTGGATGGTGGTGGCACCAACTGCCGTATCCGCCTCGCCAACGAGAATCTCGAGACCCTCGCCGATGCCGCCGGTGGTCGTTCGAACCTGCAGATCGAGGCCGGCGAGCCGGCTTTCCGCTCCATTACCGAGGGCACCAAAGAGGTGTTCAAGAAGGCCGGCGTCGATATCGCCGAAGCCGCCAACACCTATGCCTGCTTCGGCATGGCGGGCGGGCGCCTGCCGTCCGCGCGCGAGGCCTTCGAGCAGCGCCCGTGGCCCTTCGCCAACGTCAAGGTTTACGACGACATCGATATCGCCCGTGCCGGCGCCCATGGCGGCGCCGATGGCGCGGTGATCATTGTCGGCACCGGCTCCGCAGCCATGGCCATCGTCAATGGCCAGCGCCACCAATGCGGCGGCTGGGGCTTCCAGATCGGCGACCAGATGTCGGGCGCCATCCTCGGCCGCGAACTGGTGCGCCGTGCCGTGGAAGCGACCGATGGCCTCGTCTCCGGCTCACCGCTCACCGAAGCCGTGATTGCGAAGCTCGGCGGTAGTATCGACGCGGTGATGGATTGGTCGTTCCCGCAGGATCCGCGCGGCCCGATGCCCGCCGGCGATGGTGCGCCCTCGACGTTGCTCGGCCGCGCCCCGGCCGAATTCGGGGCATTGATCCCGATGTTTTTCGACTACTATGAGCAGGGCGACCCGGTGGCCAAGGAGCTGATGGAGCTCGAGCTGAGCTACATCGACACCTATGTCCGCTGGTTCAAGGCGCGCGGCGTCACCCGGATGGCCGCCGTCGGTGGCTTCGGTACCCGGCTTTATCCGCTGATGATCGAGCGCCACGGCGATTTCATCGTCCGCCCCGTCGACGAGCCGCTTCACGGCGCCGTCATCCTTGCCAAGCAGAACTTCGCCTGAGTTGCCATGAACTATCTCGATAGGAGCCTGAAGAGCGTGTCCAGCCGTATCATCCCGGTCCAGCCCTTCGATTATGTGGTGTTCGGCGCAACGGGCGACCTCACCAAGCGCAAGCTCATCCCGGCGCTCTACCATCGCTTCAAGGATGGCCAGTTCGACGAACACAGCCGCATAATCGGCGTGTCGCGCACCAAGCTGACCGATGCCGAGTTCCAGAAGCTCGCCCGCGAGTCCATCGAAGCCTTCGTCGAGAAGGACTACCAGGACAAGAAGACCATCGATCGCTTCATCGGTGCCTTCTCCTACGTCCCCAACGACGTCACCGACGAGGCCCACTGGGGCGATCTGTCGAAGAACCTGCGCGATGACCCGAAGGTCGTCCGTGCCTTCTACCTCGCCATCGCGCCAGACTTGTTCGGGCCGACCTGCGAGTACATCCTCAAGAAGGGCTATTACCGCCGCGACGCTCGCGTGGTGATCGAAAAGCCCCTCGGCCACGACCTCGACTCGTCGATCGAGATCAACGACGAAGTGTCCAAGATCTTCAAGGAAGATCAGGTCTACCGGATCGACCACTACCTCGGCAAAGAGACGGTGCAGAACCTCTTGGCGCTGCGCTTCGCCAACATCCTGTTCGAGCCGATCTGGAACTCCGCCCACATCGACCACGTGCAGATCACCGTCGCCGAGTCGGTTGGCGCCGGCACCCGCGGCTACTACGACGAGTCCGGCGCGCTGCGTGACATGGTGCAGAACCACATCATCCAGCTGCTCTGCCTGGTCGCCATGGAGCCCCCGGCCTCCGACGCCGCCAACGCGCTGCGCGACGAAAAGCTGAAGGTGCTGCGCTCGCTGAAGCCGGTTGCCGGCGCCGATGTCGGCCGCGTCACCGTGCGCGGCCAGTATCGCGGCGGCAGCGTCGACGGGTCCGCCGTCGCCAGCTACCAGGACGAACTGCCCGAGGACAAGAAGGGCTCGCGCACCGAGACCTTCGTCGCCATCAAGGCCGAGATCGAGAACTGGCGCTGGTCCGGCGTGCCGTTCTACATCCGCACCGGCAAGCGGCTGGTGTCGCGCGCTTCCGAGATCGTCATCCAGTTCCGCAACATCCCGCACTCGATGTTCGATCACGCCCAGGGCGCGCCCAAGCCCAACCGGCTGGTCATCCGCATCCAGCCCGATGAAGGCGTAAAACTGTTCCTGATGATCAAGGATCCGGGCCCGGGCGGCATGCGCCTGCGCGAGGTGCCGCTCAACCTGAGCTTCGCCGAAGCCTTCCAGGAGCGCACGCCCGAGGCCTACGAGCGCCTGCTGCTCGACGTCATCCGCGGCTCGCAGACGCTGTTCATGCGCCGCGACGAGCTCGAGGCGGCCTGGCAGTGGATCGATCCGATCCGCAACGGCTGGGACCTCGCAAGCGACGCGCCGCAGACCTATACTGCCGGCACATGGGGCCCCACCGGCGCCATCGCGCTGATCGAGCGCGACGGCCGCACCTGGCATGAGGAAGGCCATTGAACGCGACCCGGCGCAGCTTCGGCACCAAGGAAGACCTGGCGCTGGCGCTCGCCGAAACCGTCGCTGAGCACCTGAACGACGGCATCGAGGCGCGCGGCCAGGCCGTGCTCGCCGTCTCCGGCGGCTCGACCCCGGCGCGGTTCTTCTCGGTGCTCGGGCGGCGGAAGGACATCGACTGGTCGAGGGTCACCGTCACCCTGGTCGATGAACGCTGGGTGGACGAGACCAGCAACCGCTCCAACGCGCTCTTGGTCAACGAGAAGCTGCTGCAGGGGCCGGCCGCGTCGGCGCATTTCGTGCCGCTCTATTCGGGCGGCGACGAGCCGGACGGCCCGGCCATCGCCCGCACCAACATCGCCATCAACGCCCTGCCGACGCCGTTCGACGCGGTGATCCTCGGCATGGGCAATGACGGCCACACTGCATCGTTCTTTCCCGGCGGCGACAACCTCGCTGCGGCGCTGACCGGCGAGGGGCCGGCCCTCGCCATCCGGGCGCCTGGGGCAGGGGAGCCCCGGGTGACGCTGGTCCTGAAGCGCCTTCTCGACGCGTCGGGGCTCTATCTGCACATCGAGGGGGAGGAAAAGCTGGCGACGCTGGAGCAGGCTGCGGCGGAAGGTCCCGTTGAGGACATGCCGATCAGGTCTATTCTCCGGCAGAGCCAGACACCGCTGACTATCTTCTGGAGCCCCTAGGAACCGCTAGGGCTCCCCCAAGGAGCATGAGATGTCCGTCGTCAAGATCGTCCAGGAAGTCACCGACCGCATCGCGGCCCGGAGTGCCGGCTCACGCCGCGAATATCTCGAGCGCATCGACGCCGCGCGCGGCCAGGGCGTCAACCGCTCGGTGCTCGCGTGCGGCAACCTCGCCCACGGCTTCGCCGCCTGCTCGCCGTCGGACAAGGCAAAGCTCGCCGGGTCGAAGGCGCTGAACCTCGGCATCGTCACATCCTACAACGACATGCTGAGCGCCCATCAGCCCTACGCGACCTATCCCGACATCATCAAGGACGCAGCCCGTTCGATCGGCCAGACCGCGCAGGTCGCCGGCGGCGTCCCCGCCATGTGCGACGGCGTCACCCAGGGCCAGGCGGGCATGGACCTCAGCCTGTTCAGCCGCGACGTCATCGCCATGTCGACCGCCATCGCGCTCAGCCACAACATGTTCGATGCAGCCGTCTATCTCGGCATCTGCGACAAGATCGTCCCCGGCCTGATGATCGGCGCGCTGACCTTTGGGCACCTCCCCGCCGTGTTCGTCCCCGCCGGCCCGATGCCCACCGGCATTTCCAACGACGAGAAGGCCAAGGTCCGCCAGCTTTATGCCGAGGGCAAGGTCGGCCGCGCCGAGCTGCTCGAGTCGGAGGCCAAGTCCTACCACTCGCCCGGCACCTGCACCTTCTACGGCACCGCCAACTCCAACCAGATGCTGATGGAGATCATGGGCCTGCATTTGCCGGGCGCCAGCTTCGTCAATCCCAACACTCCGTTGCGCGATGCGCTGACCCGCGAAGCCACCAAGCGCGCCCTGTCGCTCACCGCTGAGGGCAACGACTACACCCCGATCGGCCACGTCGTCGACGAGAAGGCCATCGTCAACGGCCTCGTCGGGCTGCTTGCGACAGGTGGTTCCACCAACCACACCATGCACCTCGTCGCCATCGCCGCCGCGGCCGGCCTCAAGGTGACCTGGGAGGATATGTCGGAGCTTTCCGGCGCCGTCCCGCTACTCGCCCGCGTCTATCCCAACGGCATCGCCGACGTGAACCACTTCCACGCCGCCGGCGGCATGGGCTTCCTCATCCGCGAACTGCTCGAAGCCGGGTACCTGCACGAAGACGTCAAGACCGTCTGGGGCCAGGGCCTCTCGGGCTACACCGTCGAAGCCAAGCTGATCGAGGACAAGCTCGCCTTCGAGCCCTCGCCGGCCGTCTCCGGCGACCCCAAGGTGCTCGCCCCGGTCAAGGACGCCTTCTCCGCCAATGGCGGCCTCAAGGTGCTGTCCGGCAACCTCGGCAAGTCGGTGATCAAGGTCTCGGCTGTGAAGCCCGAGAACCGCGTCATCGAGGCCAAGGCCCGCGTCTTCCACACCCAGGAGGGCATGCAGGCCGCCTTCAAGAACGGCGAGCTCAACGGCGACGTCATCGCCGTGGTTCGGTTCCAGGGCCCCAAGTCCGTCGGCATGCCCGAGCTCCACAAGCTCACCCCGCAGCTCGGCATCCTGCAGGACCGCGGCCATAAGGTTGCGCTGGTCACCGACGGCCGCATGTCGGGCGCCTCGGGCAAGATTCCTGCCGCCATCCACATGACCCCCGAAGCCAGCGACGGCGGTGCCATCGCCAAGATCCGCGACGGCGACCTGATCCGCCTCGACGCCAACGAAGGCACGTTGACCTTCATCGGCGACGAACGCGAATTCCTCTCCCGCACCCCCGCGACCGAGGATCTCCGCCGCGAGCACTATGGCATGGGGCGCGAACTTTTCGCCGGCTTCCGCGCCCTGGTGGGCACGGCGGATCGCGGCGCGAGCGTCTTCGGCTAGTTCGGCCGCTTGCCGGCGCGCGCCTCGGAAACCTTGATCCCCACGGGCTCGACATGTGTCGGGTCCCAGCCGATCTTGACGTTGGCATCCCAGTCGGCGTTCTCGATAGCCTGTTCCAGTCCTCCGAGCAGATGCTGGGGCACGCCCCAGCGGACGCCGGTCGCTACGCCGGCCGCCCGCGCCGCCGCTGCCAGCTGCAGCAGGTAGGATTTGCGCGAGTTGAGCGGGTTGTCGTCATCGAGCAGGTCCACCGCCAGCGCCTCGGGCGTCCCGTCCTTGCCGGTGACATTGTGGAACCCGTATTTCAGCTTCGAGTGGCCCGCGTTGAACGCCTTGAGCTGATCCTCCTGCGAACGCCACGCGTCCTGGATGCGCGGCCTGAGCCCTGCTGCCTCCAGCGTCTCGATCACCCGCCGCAGTCGAGCCGCGAATGCTGGATAAAGCTGCTTGAGCCGCTCGACGTTACGCGCCCGACGCTTGCTGTCTTCCATGAACCTGTCCCTTCCCCTGTTCGAGGGGAGGATAGGACTGGCTGAAACTGCGGGGATTAGTCGGCGCCCTTAAGTACCATCACGCACGAAGCGGCCCCTCCGGCCGGAAGAATGGGGGAGCCATGATGCAGGGCGGGAACCCGTCTCCGCCATTCCCCCAAGCCCGGGAATCTCGTACCCATCGGTCGACGCTCCTTCACTGGGGCAGGGGAGGGGAACTTGATCCGCCGGACCACCCGCATCGCCGTCATCCTGGCCGCCACCGCGCTCGCCGCCTGCTCCTCCATCCCCATCGGCACCGCCAGCAAGCTCCGCGGCCTCGACTATCTCAATGACGACGTCGGCAGCCTACTCCTCGCCTTCGATCTGCCCCCGGCCCTCGAGCCGGTCCCGGACGGCTCCACGCTCAGCTTCGACATCACCACCCCGGCCAGCGGCGAGCGCCACATTAAGGCGACCCTGGTCGCCGCCGACGCCGCCGAACTCGCCGGCACGCTGCCGCCCCCCAGCGGCGAGCGCAACTACTACCTGTTCGGCTTTTCTGACCCCGACAAGCAGGCGATCCGCGAAGCCCAGGCCTGGGCAAAAACCCTGCCACAGGGCAACAACGCCCTCTCCGTTTCGCTGTCGCCAAAGTTCTGCCGAACCGAAGCGATCGATCCCGCCAAGACCACCGTCTCCGCCCTCATCGCCCTCCCAGGCGTCACCGGCCTCGCCCCGCTCCTCAGCAACCAGCCCCTGTCCACGGTTCTCACCGGCGCCCCTATCAAGGACATCCCAGCCTGCGCCGGTCACTCGGGGTAGGGCAAACGGCAGCAGGTGATCGCTATGCTGGTTGTGCGTGTCGGTCAGCACGAGATGTGAAACCCAGGGCGCGCGACAAAGCGCTCGCCATCTGGCCACGAGCGGACGTCTCCAGCCCGCCTAAAACCCGCCGCCAGTCTTGAATCCGCCGGTCGTCCGGTTGCCGCTGGAGCCCGTGCGCGGCCGCGAGAACCCGCCGCCGCCGCCGCTCGAGCCACCGCCGCCAAACCCGCCGCCGCCCGTTGGCAGGCGGCCCCAGCCTCCGCCGAACCCGCCATCCCGGCGTCCGCCCGAAGGCCCGCCGCCAAAGCTCGAATCCGGCCACTGGAAGCCGCCGCTATTGCCGCCCCACGGCGAGTCCTGCTGCTGTTGCCGTGGCTCGACGCCGCCCGTCCAGTTCTGGCTCCGCCGCCACTGGCCCCAGTAGTCTGCGGCAGTAATGCCGCCGCGCAGGAAATCGTTGAGCAGGTCCCCGACCAGCTTGTCCTCGCGGAAGGTCGAGCGTGGGTTGTCGAAATTCTGCTTCTTGAACTCGTACTGGATGTCCTCGAGCTCGCGCCGCCGCGCCGCCAGCGTCTTCAGCCGGCTCTTCTGCTCGCGGCTGTCGCCGTCTTCCTCGCTGGCGCGCTGCCGGGTCTCGTCGATCTGCTTGACGATCGTGTCGTCCTGCCCGGTCTCGGTGGCGCGCGCCTCCGCCAGCAGCGTCTTGATATCCTCCCGGCCCAGCGCCTCCGCCAGCCCGCTCACTGCCGAGCTGAACGCCGGGTCGCTCCCCTGCGCCAGTTCGCGCTGCTGGCGCGCCTGTTCGTCGCGCTTGTCCTCGGCCGCCACCATCTCCTGGTCGATGGCCGCGATCCGCGCTTGCGCCTTCTCCAGCAGCTCACGCGTCGGCTTGCCGCCGGCCGCATCCACCGCCGCCTTCTCGAGCCGGGTGACCTCGTCCACTGCCGCCTGCGCTATCTGCTGCTGCCGCTCGGCATGCTCTCGCAGCCGCAGCGGGATTTCGTTCAGCATGGCGAAGTTCACCCGCGCCTCGGGGAACCCGACGAGCCGCGCGATCAGGCTGTCGAAATACTGGATGAGGTTGTTTTCGCGATAGTTCTTGGTGCCGAAGCCGCGTTCCCACAGGTACATGAACAGCGGGTCGTCGCGATACGGTCGCCCCTTCTGCTCCCGATCGGCTTCCGCCTGCTGCGTCTTGCGGATGCTCTCGCCGGCGACCTGCGCCAGCTGCTCGGCCGCCTTGCGCTTCTCGGCGTATTCAGGGTTCTTCACTGCCTCGACCGACACCTTGTCGGCCAGCACCTTCAGCTCGCCCTGCGCCTTCTCGGCCGCCGCGGCCTGCTCGGCGCGTTCCTTGGCCAGCGCCGCAATCTGCGCATCGAGCCCCTTGAGCTCGCCCTCCGCCGCATCGAGGTCGGCGCCGTGCTTGCTCAGCAATTCACGCGCCTTCAGCTCGGCCTGGCTCAGCCGCCCGGTCAGCGCCGCCTGCACCGACGGGTCGAGCCGCACCTCGGCCAGCTGCCTGAGCAGTTCGCTCTCGGTTTCCTTGAACTTGGTGACGAGTTCGGCCGAGCGCGCCAGGCGCTTGGCGATCTCATCCTCCTCGCGGCGGATGTCGCGCAGCGCCTCGTCCAGCGAACGCAGGGCCTCGGGTCCGGAAAGGCTCATGGCGCTACCACCGCGTTACTGCCCCGCCCAGAACCGGCATCACGTAATCCGGCTCCAAGAACCCATACTCCTTCAACCCCAGCACGTTGCGCTGCAGGATGCCGTCATCCTTCTTGTCGCTCTCCACCGCGCGATAGGTGCTCTCCGGCACCCGCACGCCCCAGATTGCGACATTCTCGGTCTGGCCGTTCTCCTCGTTGGTGATCGGCAGCGTCAGCGGCTTGCCGTCATCGTCGATCGCCTCGACCACGACATAATAGTTGGTCGCCGCCGTGTTGATCTCGGGGAAGGTCCAGAACCCGGTCTTCTGGTCGGGCCGGTTGACGATCTTGAGCTGGTATTCCTGCCGGATTTGGTCGCGCAGCCCGGTGAGCGAGGCGATCGCCTGCTCGGCGCCGGTCCGGTTGCCCTCGGCCGCCGCGGTCTTGCCGCGGGCGCGCATCTCCTCGGCTTCGCCGACCGCCTGCTGCACCTTGGTCTCGTCGAAGATCGTCTGGTACAGCGCATCCATCTCAGCCGGCAGCTTCTCGCTGAGCTCGATCCGCGCGCCCTCGATCTGCGCCTGCTGGTAGGGCTTGTAGGCGAAGAAATAGCCGCCAAGCCCGATCACCAGGATCAGCGTGATGGCCAGCGCCGCCGGCCCCCATTTCTTCCGCCCGACATAGAGCTTGGCGAGGCTCACCCCGAGGCTCGGCTTGGGCGGCGTGTAGACGAAGCGGCTCTCGTCGAGCGCTTTCACCCCCTCGGCGAGCACCGCGTCGGTCACCTCGATGCCCTGCTGGTGATAGATCTCGCGCAGCTTCTCGATCAGTTGCTTCTCGCGGGCATCGCCCGCGAGTTCGCGCTCGACGAGGTCCTGTCGGTGACGGAGCGTGTCGACCACGTCCATCGCCAGCATCACTTCGTCGAGCGGGGCCTTCTCGGCGGTCGCCGTAGTCGTGCTCATCTGCTGCGAGCCTGCGGTTCCCCGGCCTAGTTCTTGGTTTCGAGCAACAGCGCGTTGCCGTCGGCCGCGAGTTGCGCCAAGCGGCGTTTGCCGTCTTCCACGGCATCGCGGATTTCGGCCGAATTCTTGGTCGCCTGGTCGCGCATCTCGTTGATGATGACCCGCGATTTCTCCTGGAACGTCACCACCGAGTCGACCAGCTTCTTGACCGCATCGGCGCGGATCGTCGGGCCGTAGCCGGCCTTCACCGCCGCCTCGCCAACCCGGTCGCCGATCTCCGAGAGCGTCTCGAGGCTCTTGGACATGCCTTCCTTCATGGCGTTCAGCGTCTCGGTCGATTCATGCAAGCCGAACAGGCCAGTGAACGAGGCCGACAGCGCCGTGAACACCGTCTCGTTGGTAGAAAAGAACGAAATCGCCTGCTGGTACACCCGCTCCTTGGCCTGCGTCGTCTGCATCAGCCGTGCCATCACCACTTCCGACGTCGAGTAGGAGATGGTGAGGTTGTCCGAAAGGTCCTTGGCGATCTGGTAGCGGCGCTCCTCGTTCTGCAGGTCGCGCAGCTTCTCGTCGCGGTCCATTTCGAGCTTCGCCCGGTCCGCCGGCGTGCCGGTGGTGAACGCTGCGAGTGCATCGCTCGAGGCGCTCAGCGTAGCTTTCCTCTCGTCGAGCTTCTTGGTGGCGATATCGAGCAGTTCGAGCGCCATCACTTCGGCCTGCTTCAACGCGCCGCGGAAATCGCGATACGCCTCGAGAATGGTGTGCTCGCGGTCGACCTGGTTCTTGGTCTCCTTGGAGACGTCGAGATAGGTGTCGCGGATCTTGTCGAAGCGCGTCGCGATATCGCCGCGGCTGACCTTCATCCAGACGTTGGAAACCCGCTCCATCAGGTCGAGCTTGCCGTCGTCGAGCTGGTCCACCAGCCCCTTGGCGTCGTCGCGGATGGAGTTGAAGCCGTTGGTGATGTCCTCGTAGCGCTCGCCGACATTCATCGCCGCCACCTGGCTGCGCACCACCTCGTTGAAGGCGCTCGCCTGCGTCAGCGTGCGGCCGATGAGGATGACCTTGTTCTCGTCGAGGTCGGTAATCTCGTTCAACAGCCCGGTGATCGGCTGTTCGGCGGACTGCTCAGGCCAAATGCCGAGCTGCTTGATCGCCCCCATCGCCTTGTCGAGATACTGCAGGGGCTTTTCCATCACTTCAGTGGCCATTTGGATGCGTTCCCTCTATCGGTCACCTTGAGGTGACATGATTCACGTTCCCGGCGTCAGTTGCCAATGTTGCTTATATCGGCACCGCCTATTTTGCGCGATATGGTGCTTAAAAGCCTCACGAAAAGGGCCTTGCACCAAGATTGCGGCAACCGTTGCAGTGGTGCCGCGGTTGTGGCTTCAGGCATCGCGCACTAGCTAAGTATTACAGCATCGGCACGAGGGAATGACGGCATGGAATTCGGCGGCAAGTACCTCGTTTCGGCGCCACGGCAGGCCGTCTGGAAGGCGCTGAACGACACCCAGGTGCTGAAGGCCACTATCCCCGGCTGCCGCCGCATCGACTGGACCGGCGAGACCACGCTGGAGCTCGAGATCGAGGTCAATCTCGGCCTCATGCAGCCCGTCTTTTCTGGCGACCTGGAACTCCGCGACATCATCCCGGCCGAACGCTACACCCTCGCCGGCAAGGGCCGCGGCGGCCTCCTCGGCAAGGCCGAAGCCGCCGCCGACATCGTCCTCACCGACGCCGGCCACGACACCCAGCTGGTCTTTGTCGCCAATGGCGGCGCCGACGGCGGCATCATGAAGTTCGGCAAGGCCCTCATCGGCTCCTCCGCCCAAAAAGTCATCGACGGCTTCTTCGAACGGTTTGGCGAGGCGATGGGGGTAGAGGTAAAGCCGATCACCGCGTGATGCTCCCCTGAGCTCCCCACCCACCGGCGTCATCCCCGCGAAGGCGGGGACCCGGTGCGGTCTTTCAACTTCCGGTGGCGTTGCAGCATCCCACTAGGTTCCCGCCTTCGCGAGGATGACGTCGGTGGGATGCTATTGGACCAACACAGAGCCGCACAGCCGCCGTCGCGCCCGCGCGTAAACCCTCGCATCACGAATTTTGCCCACTTGGTCAAAATCTGCACAGCCCCCTCTTGCAGAGCGTCGGTTTGCAGGATTGTATTCCTTCCCAACGCGCCGGGCTGTCAGGGCGGCATGTGCCGTTGCCGGACGCGACACAGGGAGACTGATCCATGAACTTTTTTTCGAAGCGCATCAGTGCGCTCGCCGCGGGCGTGGCGATGTCGGTTCTCGCAGCCGGTGCTGCCCTTGCCGATCCGGCGATCATCTACGATCTGGGTGGTAAGTTCGACAAATCCTTCAACGAAGCGGCCTTCAACGGCGCCGAAGCCTGGAAGAAGGAAACCGGTGGTTCTTACGTCGATCTCGAGCTGAAGGACGACGCGCAGCGCGAGCAGGCTCTCCGCCGCTTCGCTTCGCAGGGTGCCAACCCGATCGTCATGGCCGGCTTCTCGTGGGGCACCGCGCTCGGCACCGTCGCCGCTGAATTCCCCGATACCAACTTCGTCGTGATCGATGCCGTCGTCGATGCGCCGAACGTGCAGTCGATCATCTTCGACGAGCACACCGGCTCGTTCCTCGTCGGCGCCATCGCAGCGCTGAAGTCGACCACCGGCACCGTGGGCTTCGTGGGCGGCATGGACGTGCCGATCATCCACAAGTTCTACTGCGGCTATGCCCAGGGCGCCAAGGCCGCGAAGGCCGACGTCAAGCTGATCGAAAACTACACCGGCACTACCCCGGCTGCCTGGAACGACCCGGTCACCGCCGGTGAGCTCACCAAGGCCCAGTTCGATGCTGGCGCCGACGTGGTGTTCGCGGCAGCCGGCGGCTCGGGCCTCGGCGTGCTGCAGGCCGCTGCCGACGCGGGCAAGCTCTCGATCGGCGTCGACAGCAACCAGAACTACCTGCACCCCGGTTCGGTCCTGACCTCGATGCTGAAGCGCGTCGACGTCGCCGTCACCACCGCGATGAAGGAAGCCGGCGACGACGCTACCTTCAAGCCCGGCATCACCGTCATGGGCCTCGCCCAGAACGGCGTCGGCTATGCGCTCGACGATAACAACAAGGCGCTGATCACCGACGACATCAAGACCAAGGTCGACGACTTCTCGGCCAAGATCCAGTCGGGCGAGATCAAGGTGCACGACTACACCACTGACTCGACCTGCCCGGGCGTCTGACCCTTGGTCGAACCTGGCACCCCCATGGGTGATCAATCAGCGCAGCGGCCCGAAAGGGCCGTTGCGTCTTCGGCCGCCTCCGATTTCGCCATCGAGCTGATCAAGATCAACAAGCGGTTCGGGCCGGTCCACGCCAACAAGGACATCGACCTGTCGATCCGCCGCGGCTCGGTCCACGGCATCGTCGGCGAGAACGGCGCCGGCAAGTCGACCCTGATGTCGATCCTCTACGGCTTCTACCACGCTGATAGCGGCGAGATCCGCGTCAACGGCACCCCCCACGCCATCACCGACAGCCGCCACGCTTTGGCGCTCGGCATCGGCATGGTCCACCAGCACTTCATGCTGGTCGACAATTTCTCCATCCTCGAAAACGTCGTGCTCGGCGCCGAGGACAATGCGCTGCTCGGCCCCAGCCTCGAGCGCGCCAGGAAGGAACTGACCCGCCTCGCCAAGGAGTACCGCCTCGACGTCAATCCCGATGCGATCATCGAGGACGTTTCGGTGGGCACCCAGCAGCGCGTCGAAATCCTGAAGGCCCTCTATCGCGGCGCCGACGTGCTGATCCTCGATGAGCCTACAGGCGTCCTCACCCCGTCAGAGGCCGACGACCTGTTCCGCGTGCTGCGCGAACTGCGCGACCAGGGCAAGACCATCATCCTGATCACGCACAAGCTGCGCGAGATCATGGCCATCACCGACTATGTCTCGGTCATGCGCCAGGGCGCCATCGTCGAGACCCTCAAGACCTCCGACACCAATCCCGAGCAACTCGCCGAACTGATGGTCGGCCGCCGCGTGCTGTTGCGCGTCGAAAAGGGCCCTGCCAATCCGGGCGAAGTGCTGCTCGGCGTCGAGCACCTCGTGGTCAAGGACGACCTCGGGGTCACCCGCGTCAAGGATGTGAGCTTCACCGTCCGCGCCGGCGAGATTGTTGGCATCGCCGGCGTCGCCGGCAATGGCCAGTCCGAATTGCTCGAGTCGGTCTCCGGCATGCGCGACCAGACCGCCGGCATCGTGCGCCTCAAGGGCACGCCGCTGTCGCTCGAGGGCGACGACGGTGCGCACCGCGCGCGCCAGGCCGGCCTTGCCCACGTGCCGGAAGACCGGCAGCGCATGGGCCTGATCACTGCCTTCGAGGAATGGGAGAACGCCATCCTCGGCTACCAGGACGACAAGGCCTACGGCAAAGGCTTCATCCTCGACCTCGATGCCGCCCGCGCCCAATCGCGCGAGCGCATCAAGAAGTTCGATATCCGCCCGGCCAACGAGCGGCTGAAGACCGCCAACTTCTCCGGCGGCAACCAGCAGAAGATCGTCCTCGCCCGCGAGATGGAGCGTAACCCCGACGTGCTGATCGTCGGCCAGCCGACCCGCGGCGTCGACATCGGCGCAATCGAGTTCATCCACAACCAGATCATCAAGATGCGCGATGCCGGCAAGGCGATCCTCCTCGTCTCGGTCGAACTCGACGAGATCCGCTCGCTATCCGACCGCATCCTCGTGATGTTCGACGGCCACATTGTGGGCGAAGCTGACCCGGCCACCGCCACCGAACGCGAACTCGGCCTGATGATGGCCGGCATCGGCGACAAGCAGGCGGCCGCCCCCCAGGCGCGCGCAGCGGCCGACGATTCGACTCCGCGCGCAGCGGGCGAGGGATCGACTTCATGAGCGCGGTTCTGAAACCCTTGCCCCGCTGGGCCGATATCCTCCTGCTGCCGGTGATCAACCTGGCGCTGGCCTTCATCGTCTCCGGGATAGTCGTGTTTGCCATCGGCCAGAATCCGCTGGCGGCGCTAGAGGCCATCGTCAACGGTGCCTTCGGCAACGGCTACAATTTCGGCTATACGCTCTACTACTCGACCAACTTCATCTTCACCGGCCTTGCCGTGGCGGTCGCCGCCCATGCCGGCCTGTTTAACATCGGCGGTAACGGCCAGGCCTATATCGCCGGCCTCGGCGTTATCGTCGTGGCGCTCGCCATGCAGGCGCTGCCTTGGTGGCTGACCTTCCCGGCCGCCATCCTCGCAGGCGGCGCCGTCGGCGGCCTCTGGGCCTTCATTCCAGGCTACCTGCAGGCCAAGCGCGGCAGCCACGTCGTCATCACCACCATCATGTTCAACTTCATCGCCTCGGCGATCATGGTCTACATGGTGGTCAACGTGCTGAAGCCCGCCGGCATCATGGCGCCGGAATCGGCGATGATCGCCGTCGAAGGGCGCATGCCGAAGTTCGGCACGTTCATCCCGTGGTTCAAGAATACCGACGTCAACTTCACCCTGGTGCTGGCCGTTCTCTGCCTCATCGGTGTCTACGTGCTGATCTGGCACACACGCTTCGGCTTCGCCATGCGCGCCCTTGGCTACAACCCCACCGCCTCGACCTACGCCGGCATCTCCAACTCGCGCATCATCATGATCGTCATGACGCTGTCGGGCGCGCTCGCCGGCATGGTGGCGGTCAACCAGGTGGTTGGCGTGCAGTACCGGCTCGTGCTCGACTATGTCGCCGATGCCGGTTTCGTCGGCATCGCCGTGGCGCTGATGGGTCGCAATCACCCAGTCGGCATCGCCTTCGCCGCCCTGCTGTTCGGCGCCCTCTACCAGGGTGGCAACGAGTTGCAATACGTCATTCCCGGCCTGTCCAAGGAAATGGTGGTCGTCATCCAGGCCTTGGTGATTCTCTTCACCGGCGCCATGGAGGGCATGTTCCGCCCCGGCCTGCAGCGCGTCTTCGCGCTGTTCACGCCGGCACAGAAGGCCGAGGCGGTGGTGCGCAACACCGTCGGCAAGGAGAGCTGAGATGGATCTCGCACTCGTCCTCTCGACGCTCGACGCCACCATCCGCCTGTCGACGCCGCTGCTGCTCGCCTGTCTTGCCGGGCTCTATTCCGAGCGCGCCGGAATTTTCGATATCGGGCTTGAGGGCAAGATGCTCGCCGCCGCCTTCGGTGCCGCCGCCGTGGCCGCCGTCACCGGCAATGTCTGGCTCGGCCTCCTCGCCGGCCTTGCCGTTTCGCTCACCACCGCCGCCCTTCAGGGTCTCGCGGCCATCACGCTCAAAGGCAACCAGCTCATCGCCGGCGTCGCCATCAATATGCTGGCGGCCGGCCTCACCACCTTCCTCGGCATCCAGTGGTTCGCCCAGGGCGGCCGCACCCCACCGCTTTCGCCCGGCGGCCGTTTCGGCAATATAGATCTGCCCTTCGCAGCCGAACTCGCCAACGTCCCGGTCATCGGCCAGATCTATTCCGAGCTGATCTCGGGCCATAACCTCCTCGTCTACATCGCCTTCCTCGCCGTACCGATCACCTGGTTCGTGCTTTACCGCACCCGTTTCGGCCTGCGCCTCCGCGCCGTCGGCGAAAACCCCAAGGCCGTCGACACCGCCGGTATCTCGGTGGTCCGGCTGCGCTACCAGGCGGTGCTGATCACCGGGCTGCTCTGCGGCTTTGCCGGTGCCTTCTTCTCGATCGCGCAGGGCTCCGGCTTCGGCAACAACATGACTGCCGGCAAGGGCTTCATCGCGCTCGCCGCGCTGATCTTCGCCAAGTGGAAGCCGGTGCCCGCCATGTTCACCTGCCTGCTCTTCGGCTTCCTCGATGCGCTGCAGATACGCCTGCAGAACGCCGAGCTGTTCGGCATCCACATCCCGGTGCAGGCCATCCAGGCGCTGCCCTACGTGCTGACCGTCGTCGTCCTCGCCGGCTTCATCGGCAAGGCGGTCGGTCCCAAGGCCGGCGGCGTCGCCTACACCAAGGAGCGCTAGCATGGCCGTCACCGACGCCGAGCTTTTCGCCGCCGCCGTGGCCATTCGTGCCAAGGCCTACGCGCCGTACTCGAAATTCCAGGTCGGGGT
This sequence comes from Devosia sp. P2_G7, assembly GCF_056403495.1. Lineage (NCBI taxonomy): Bacteria > Pseudomonadati > Pseudomonadota > Alphaproteobacteria > Hyphomicrobiales > Devosiaceae > Devosia > Devosia sp. P2_G7. The sequence continues at coordinate 188,005 of NZ_JBFUFI010000008.1, read as the reverse complement.
CGCCATCCTTGCTGACGACGGCAAGATCTATTCCGGCTGCAACGTCGAGAACGCCGCTTACCCCATCGGCAATTGTGCCGAGGCCTCCGCCATCGCAGCCATGATCGCCGGCGGTGCGCACCGCATCAAGCGCGTCTACGTCACCGGCCCGGGCGCAACCCCCGTGACCCCCTGCGGTGGCTGCCGTCAGCGCATCCGCGAGTTCGCCGATCAGGATGTCGTCGTCGTCTCGCACGGTATCGACGGCACGCCGCTCGAGCAGACCATCGCCCAACTGCTCCCGCACTCTTTCGGCCCCGAGTTTTTGGGCCGATAATGGCAGTCAGCAAAGTGCCGCAAAGAGGGGCTAACCCGATGCGGCAAGGAGGCCACATGGAACTTCGCGTCGTCGATCAGCCAGCCGGAACGAAGCCTGCCGCGGCCAAGTCGAAAGACCTCACCGTCTCGCCCGCCGGCTCCCATCGCCGCAATCCCGGCTTCCCCCTCGATCTCGATTGGGTCGAACGCGTCCGCATGAACCGCTCGGCGCTCGAACGCCGCGCCGCGACGCTTCCCGCTCGCCGCACGGTGAAGAAGGACTGGCAGGCCGCCTGGCTGCTCAAGGCCATCACCCTGATGGACCTGACGACGCTCAATTCCGACGACACGCCCGGCCGCGTCGAGCGCCTCTGCGCCAAGGCCCGCCACCCGGTGCGCCAGGATATCCTCGATGGCTTCGGGGTCAGCGACCTCAACGTCCAGCCCGCCGCCGTCTGCGTCTACCACTCCTTCGTCAAGACCGCCGTCGCGGCGCTCGAAGGCACCAACATCAATGTCGCGGCCGTCTCCACCGCCTTCCCGCACGGCCTCGCCCCGCTCTCCACCCGCCTCGCCGAGATCGAGGCTTCGGTCGCCGATGGCGCCAAGGAGATCGATATCGTCATCGAGCGCGGCATGGTGCTGCGCGGCGACTGGCAGGCGCTCTACGACGAAATCCGCGCCATGCGCAAAGCCTGCGGCGACGCCCACATCAAGACCATCCTCGGCACCGGCGAACTGGCGACGCAGACCAATGTCGCCAAGGCCTCGCTGGTCTGCATGCTGGCCGGCGCCGATTTCATCAAGACCTCGACCGGCAAGGAAAAGGTCAACGCGAACCTCCCGACCTCGCTCAGCATGGTCCGCATGATCCGCTGGTTCCACGAGGAAACCGGCATCGAGATCGGCTACAAGCCCGCCGGCGGCATCGCCACGGCCAAGCTGTCGCTCGACTACATGGCCCTGATGAAGGAAGAGCTCGGCGCCCACTGGCTCCAGCCCCACCTGTTCCGCTTCGGGGCGTCGAGCTTGCTGACCGATATCGAACGCCAGTTAGAACACACGCTCACCGGCCACTATGCCGCGGACTACCGGATGCCGATGGTCTGACGCACCGAGGGTGCGGTTATCCTCCCCCGCGTGGCGGGGGAGGGGGACTAGCGAAGCTGGTGGAGGGGGCGGTCAAACGCTCCGTCGTTGGAGAATGAAATGAACAAAATCGCCGAAATCTTCACCTCCCTCGACTACGGCCCCGCGCCGGAATCCCCGGATGTCGCGCTCGCCTGGCTCTCTGCGCACGACAACAAATTCGGCCATTTCATCAACGGCGCCTGGACCAAGCCCGGCAAGACCTTCGCCAGCGAAAACCCCGCCAACGGCAAGGTCCTGGCGCAAGTCACCGATGGCACCGCCGAGGATGTCAACGCCGCGGTGAAAGCCGCCCGCGCCGCCGCAAAACCCTGGGCCGCCCTCTCGGGCTACCAGCGCGGCAAGTACCTCTACGCCATCGCCCGCCTGATCCAGAAGCACAGCCGCCTCTTCGCCGTGCTCGAAACCATGGACAACGGCAAGCCGATCCGCGAGAGCCGCGACGTCGATATCCCGCTCGTCGCCCGTCATTTCTACCACCATGCTGGCTGGGCCCAGCATCTTGAGCGCGAGTTCCCCGATCACGTCCCCTACGGCGTCTGCGGCCAGATTATCCCGTGGAACTTTCCGCTGCTGATGCTCGCCTGGAAGATCGCCCCGGCGCTCGCTGCCGGTAACACGGTCATCCTCAAGCCCGCCGAGTTCACCTCGCTCACCGCGCTGCTGTTCGCCGAAATCTGCGAGAAGGCCAAGCTCCCCAAGGGCGTCGTCAACATCGTCACCGGCGAGGGCGACACCGGCGCCGCCATCACCAATCACCCGGACATCGACAAGATCGCCTTCACCGGCTCGACCGAAGTCGGCAAGATCATCCGCCGCGCCACCGCCGGCTCCGGCAAGGGCATCTCGCTCGAGCTCGGCGGCAAGTCGCCCTACATCGTCTTCGACGACGCCGACATCGATAGCGCCATCGAAGGCCTGGTCGATGCCATCTGGTTCAACCAGGGCCAGGTCTGCTGCGCCGGCTCGCGCCTGTTGGTGCAGGAGTCGATCGAGGAGCGCTTCATCGAAAAACTGAAGAAGCGCATGTCCACCCTCCGCGTCGGCGACCCGCTCGACAAGGCCGTCGATATCGGCGCGCTGGTCGCCCAGGTGCAGGTCGAACGCGTCCGTGACCTGGTGAAAAGGGGCATCGCCGAAGGCGGCCAACTGTACGAGCCCGATATCGACCTGCCCAAGGGTGGCGGCTGCTTCCTCCGCCCCGCGCTGATCACTAACGTCTCGCCCGCCAACACCGTCGTCGCCGAAGAAATCTTCGGGCCGGTGCTCGTCGCCATGAGCTTCCGCACCCCGGAAGAGGCAGTGGCCTTGGCCAACAACACCAAATACGGCCTCGCCGCCACTATCTGGAGCGAGAACATCAACCTCGCCCTCGATATCGCGCCCAAGCTCAAGGCCGGTGTCGTCTGGATCAACGGCACCAACAATTTCGACGCCGCGGTCGGCTTCGGCGGCTACAAGGAGTCCGGCTTCGGCCGCGAAGGTGGCAAGGAAGGCATGGCGAGCTACCTGAAGCCCGCCTGGGAGAAGGAGCTCAAGCCCTTCGCCGCTCCCAGGGCAGCGCCCGCCAAGGCCGCCAACCCGCTCGACGACAGCGCCGACATCGACCAGACCGCCAAGATGTACATCGGTGGCAAGCAGGCCCGCCCGGATTCCGGCTATTCCCGCCCGGTCCATGGCCCGAACGGCGCGCTCGTCGGCGAAGTCGGCGACGGCAACCGCAAGGACATCCGCAACGCCGTCGAAGCCGCCCGCGCCGCCCTCGGCTGGTCCACCACGGCCGCCCACACCCGCGCCCAGATCCTCTATTTCCTCGCCGAAAACCTCGAATACCGCGCCGACGAATTCGCCGCCCGCATCAAGGCGCAAACCGGCGAAGACGGCACCGCCGAGGTCGAGGCCAGCGTCGAGCGCCTCTTCGCCTTCGCCGGCTGGGCCGACAAGTACGACGGCGCCGTGCACAACCCGCCGCAGCGGATGATCGCCACCGCCATGGTCGAAGCCATCGGCGCCATGGCCATCCTCGCCCCGCCGAGCCGCCCGCTGCTCGGCTCCATCGCGCTGATCGCCCCGGCCCTCGCCATGGGCAACACCGTGGTGCTGGTCCCCTCGGAAAAGTCTCCGCTCTCGGTCACCGACCTCTACCAGGTCATCGAAACCTCGGACGTCCCCTCCGGCGTCATCAACATCGTCACCGGGGAGACGAAGGTGCTGGCCAAGACCCTTTCCGAACACGACGGCATCGACGCCATCTGGTTCGCCGGCGACGCCGAAACCTCCGCCATGGTTGAAAAGGCCAGCGCCGGCAACGTCAAGCAAACCTGGACCAGCCGCGGCCTCTATTACGATCTCGCCGACAAGGCGAAGTTCGAAGGCGACTACTTCCTGAGGCGCGCCACGCAGGTAAAAAACGTCTGGATCCCGTACGGGGCGTAACCCACAACCGTCCCACAGCGCCTCCCCCTGTTGAGGGGGAGGCTGGGGAGGTAGCCGCCTCAAACCTCGAGCATCGACTTGAGCGCCGTAAAGTCCGCTCGGATCCACTCCAGCGCCGATGCCAGTTGCTCGTCATCCATTCCCGGCCGCCGGTAGAACGTGAAGGTCACCAGCGTCCGGTTGCCATCGGCGACAACTCGCATCGGCATCATCACCGGCTCCTCGCCCGCCTTGTAGACGGCGTGGTCGAGGATGCCTTCGCCATTGGGTGGGCTGAACCGCACGATGCGTGGCCCGAACTCGGTTTCACCAGACCATTCGAGCGGCCCGATCTGCTTGAACGACGCCTCCTCCACCGCCGCCCAGCGCGGATAGTTCCGCGGCGCAGCCAGGAACCGATAGACCTCGGTGACCGGCTTCTCGATATACGTCTCGATCGGATGGGGCTCTAGCATGGCGTCTACCACGGCCGCCTAACTGGCCGCATGCTACACCGTAATCCCTTCTGGATGAATGCCGTGTTGACGCCGCCGGCATCGCGGCGTCAGGCCGCGTGCCCGGCCACCGTCTCTACGTAGTGCGGGTTGTACATGATCCCCAGTACGTTGCCGAACGGGTCGACCACCGACGCCGTCACGAACCCGGTCTCGCCGCGCTTGGTGATCGGGTCGTACTCTTTGGCGCCCATCTCCTTCAGCCGCGCGAACGCCGCCTCGATGTCGTCGACATGCCACAGGAGGATCGCGCCGCCCGGTCCCGGCTGCATCGCTGCCGGCGCATAGCGGCGGTCGATGATGCCGAATTCGTCCTCGCTGTCGCCGATCCGGAACTCGACATAGGCCGGAGCCTCGCGGCTCGGCATCTGGAAATAGGCCTCGACGCCGAACAGCTCGGTATACCAATCGCGGGCCGCGGTCATATCGTCGGCAAAGAAGCTGACCGTGGCCATGCCGCGCAGAAAGTGCTTGTTGTTCATCGTCGTAACCTTCCTCGTTGAGTTGATGACCCGACAATGACCGATGCTCCGAGGCCTGTATTTCAGAAACCCGCAGTGCCCAGCGAGCCGCGCCAGCCCGGGGAGCCCGGGCAACCTCCATACGATCCGCGCGGCCGCCTCGATCCGGCGGGCTTCGATCGGCACGTCAAATTCCGCACTGTGCTGCCGCCCCCCGATCTCGCCCGCTTCATCGAGCATTTCTGGATCATCCGCTGGGACAGCGCGCTCGGCCCCTACGATTCCGACGAGGTGATGCACCGGCCCTATGTCGATCTATTCTTCTCGGCGCAGGAATCCGGCATCCAGGGCACCTTTCGCGGCAAGCGCACCTATTCCGCCGCCGGCAGCGGCCGCATCATCGGCGTCCGCTTCCGCCCCGGTGGCTTCCACGCGTTCTGGGCAGGCGAAATGGCCGACCTGCAGGACAAGGTGGTGCCGCTGACCTCGGTCTTCCCCTGGGCCGATGCCAGAGGCGTCGCCACCATCCTCGCCCACGATGACGACAAGGCCGTCGCCGCGCTGCTCGAGCGTATTCGCGCCGCCGCCCCCACCGCAGACGAGGCGCTAGAGGAGATCAATGCCATCATTGCCGCCGTCGAAACCAACGGCACCCTCACCACCGTCGCAGCGGTAGCCGAAGCCTTCGGCCGTAGCGAGCGCTGGCTACAGCAGGCCTTCCGCGACCATCTCGGCATCGGCCTCAAGTGGCTGCTGCAGCGCAAACGCCTGCTGGCCGCCGCAGCCGAGATCCGCGCCAGCGACGAACCCGATTGGGTCGGCATCGCCTACGATCTCGGCTATAGCAGCCAGCAGCATTTCATCACCGATTTCCGCACCGTGCTGGGGGCGACGCCAGTGCAGTACCACAAGGGCCTCACCCGGTAGCGATGTGCCTGTCGTCGCTTGAGTTTCCGGCGGCCAGAGCGCAAGAAAGCGGCCATGACCGTGCTCCCGCAAGAAACCATTATCCGCAAGCGTGATGGTCTCGCCCTCACTGCCGGCGAGATCTCCAGCTTCATCGCCGGCCTCACCGATGGCTCCGTCTCGCACGCCCAGGCCGCCGCCTTCGCCATGGCCGTGTTCTTCCGCGACATGGCCACGTCGGAGCGCGTTGCGCTCACCGAAGCGATGCGGGACTCCGGCACCGTGCTCGATTGGTCCGATCTCGATGGCCCGGCCGTCGATAAGCACTCGACCGGCGGGGTAGGGGACAATACCTCGCTGATGCTGGCGCCGATCCTCGCCGCCTGTGGTGTCTACGTGCCGATGATCTCCGGTCGCGGCCTCGGCCACACCGGCGGCACGCTCGACAAATTCGACTCCATCCCAGGCTACTCCACCAGCCCTGACAGCGCCCTGTTCAGGAAGGTCGTGCAAGAGGCCGGCTGCGCCATCATCGGCCAGACCCCCGACCTCGCCCCGGCGGACAAGGTCCTCTACGCCATCCGCGACGTCACCGGCACCGTCGAATCCATCCCGCTGATCACCGCCTCGATCCTGTCGAAGAAGCTCGCGGCCGGCCTCAGCGCCCTGATCCTCGACGTCAAGACCGGCTCCGGCGCCTTCATGTCGACGCTGGAGAAATCCCGCGCCCTTGCCGAAAGCCTGGTCTCGGTTGCCAACGGCGCCGGCCTTCGCACTGCGGCGCTGATCACCGACATGAACGAGCCGCTCGCCTCCGCCGCCGGCAACGCGCTGGAAATCCGCAACGCCGTCGACTTCCTTACCGGCAGGCACCAGGACGCTCGACTACGTGAGGTCACGCTCGATCTCTGCGCCGCCGCCCTGCAGCTCAGCGGCTACGACGGCGATGCCGCGGCAGCGGTTGAGCAGGCGCTCACCAGCGGCAAGGCAACCGAGCACTTCTCGCGCATGGTCGCGGGGCTTGGCGGCCCCGCGGACTTCGTCGAGAACATGGACGCACACCTGTCCCCGGCACCCATTGTGCGTGATATCCTCGCTCCCGTCGCCGGCACCATCACCGCCATCGACACGCGCGGCGTCGGCATGGGCGTCGTCGCCCTCGGCGGTGGCCGCCGGCTCCCCTCGGACAGCATCGATTTTGCCGTAGGATTCGACCAAGTCCTTGGTCTGGGTGCGAAAGTCGACGTTCATACTGTGTTGTGCCGCGTTCATGCACGCACCGAAGATATGGCAGCAGATGCGACCCAACGCTTCCTCGCCGCCTACACCATCAGTGACGGGCCGGCCCCAAATCACCCGCTGATCGCCGACTACGTCCCGCCTACGGAGGCCTGATCCATGCCCCGCGCCATCCTCTGCATCCTCGACAGTTTCGGCATCGGCGGCGCCCCCGACGCAGCCGATTACGGCGACGTCGGCTCCAACACGCTCGGCCACATCGCCGCCAACTATCAGATATCGCTGCCGAATCTGGACGCCCTCGGCCTCGGAGCCGCGGCAAAGCTCTCCACCGGCGAGATCCCGCGTGGCCTCACCGACCAGCCCAAGGGCGGCCGCTGGGGTGTTGGCCGCGAGGTCAGCAGAGGTAAGGACACCCCGTCAGGCCACTGGGAGATCGCCGGCGTGCCGGTGCCGTTCGAGTGGGGCTATTTCCCCCAGACCGAGCCCACCTTCCCGCCCGAGCTGATCGCCCAACTGATTGAAAAGTCTGGCATTCCCGGCATCCTTGGCAACAAGCACGCCTCCGGCACCACCATCATCGCCGAACTCGGCGAGGAGTCGATCCGCACCGGCAAGCCGATCTGCTACACCTCGATCGACAGCGTCTTCCAGATCGCGGCGCACGAGACCCACTTCGGCCTCGAGCGCCTCTACGAGCTCTGCAAGACCGCCTTCGAACTCACCGAGCCGCTGCGCATCGGCCGCGTCATCGCCCGCCCGTTCGTTGGCGAAAACGCCAATGATTTCAAGCGCACCGGCAACCGCCGCGACTTCGCCATCGCCCCACCCGAGCCGACTCTGCTCGATCGCGCCAAGGACGCCGGCCGGCAAGTCTACGCCCTCGGCAAGATCTCGGACATCTACGCGGGCCACGGCGTCACCCATAAGATCAAGGCCACCGGCAACATGGCCCTGTTCGATCGCACCCTCGAAGCCATGCAGATGGCCGCTGACGGCGCCTTCATCATGGTCAACTTCGTCGATTTCGACCAGGATTTCGGCCATCGCCGCGACGTCCCGGGCTACGCGCAAGCTCTTGAAGCCTTTGACCAAAGGCTCCCCGAGCTGATCGCCGCCCTGCGCGCCGACGATCTCGTGGTGCTCACCGCCGACCACGGCAACGATCCCACCTGGCGCGGCAACGATCACACCCGCGAGCAGACCCCGATTCTGGTCTTTTCCCCAAGCCTCACGCCCGGAACCATTGGCATTCGGCCGACCTTCGCGGATATAGGGGAAAGCATCGCCCGCTGGCTCGGCCTCGCGCCCGGACCGCACGGCAAATCCTTCCTCTAGCTCACGAGGCCTCCATGCGTGGCGTAACGGTCGTCGATCACCCGCTGATCCAGCACAAGCTCACGATCATGCGCGACAAGGACACCTCAATCGCGGGATTCCGCAGGCTGTTGAGGGAGATAGCTCACCTCATGTGCTACGAGGTGACGCGCGATCTCGAACTCGAAATGGTCGAGATCGAGACGCCGATGACCAAGATGGATGCCCCCACCATCAAGGGCAAGAAGCTTGTTTTCGCTTCGATTTTGCGCGCCGGCAACGGCCTGCTCGATGGCATGCTGGACCTCGTCCCCGCCGCCCGCGTGGCCCATATCGGCATCTATCGCGACCACGAGACGCTGCAGCCGGTCGAGTACTACTTCAAGGCTCCGTCCGAGCTCGACAACCGCCTGATCATCGTCGTCGATCCGATGCTGGCCACTGCAAATTCGTCAATTGCTGCAGTCGATAAGCTGAAGGAACGCGGCGCCAACAACATTCGCTTCCTCTGCCTGCTCGCGGCACCCGAAGGCATCGAGAAGTTCTCGACCGCCCACCCCGACGTGCCGATCTTCACGGCCGCCATCGACAGCCATCTCAACGAGAAGGGCTACATCATCCCCGGCCTCGGCGACGCCGGCGACCGCATGTACGGCACGAAGTAGGTCCTCACGCGCTGGTCGCGCTCCGGACCGGGCGCGCCACGCGCGGCGTCCTCGCTTCGCTCGTCCGGACAGCACATTGCCTGGAAATCAATGCCTTAGACGCCCGGCAGTCTGGCAAAAGTCCAACGCTAGATCGTGGACTTCTGCCAGTCGTCGGCTAATACGAGCCTCAGCTCTTCTTCAGCGGCAGGCCGAGCCCGATCAGTTCTTTCCGCAGCGCCTTCGTGTCGCCGGTGAAGTGGATGGCGTTCATCCCGAACTTGCGGGCCGAGACCACATTGGGCTCGCTGTCGTCGATGAAGACGCACATCTCGGGCGCCATGCCGTAGCGTTCGCAGAACACGCGGTAGAGGCGGGGGTCGGGCTTCACCAGCCCTTCGAGGCCGGAGACCACGACGCCGTCGAACTTTTCGAGGAACGGCCATTCGCCGAGGCAGCTCACCCACTTCTCCCACGAGAAGTTGGTGATGGCGAAGGTGGGGATCTCCGCTGCGATCAGCTCGTCGTGGATGTCGATCGTGCCCTGGATGAACTCCCCGACAGTCTCTTTCCAGCGCAGGTCGAACGCCTGGATCTCGCGCCAGTAGCGCGGGTAGCGGGTGATCAACTCAGCGACGCCCTCAGCGAAGATGTCGCCGGCGTCGAACTCGAGGTTCCAGTCCTTGGTGCAGATATTGTCCCAGAACCACTGCGCCTCTTCCTCGGACGGAAAGAGCTTGCGGAACAGGTACATGGGGTTCCAGTCGACGAACACCCCGCCGAGGTCGAACACGGGGATCAGGGTATCTTGCATCGGCTGGCCTCGCTCTGGAACGCGCCCGGCCTATGCCACGCCCGCTGACCGGCGGCAAGCTACTCGCCGGCCTTGAACTCGATCTCACTGCTGAAGCGGGGCAGGAAGTACTCGACATGCCGAATGTCGATCGTGTCGGTGATCACGAGCCCCACGATCGGCTGGTGCGGATACTCGATCTCGGACACCACCAGCCAGCCACTCGCTTCGCGCGCCAGAATGTTGATTTTCGCAGTAGCGTCAAGCGGGTAGACGCTGTCCACCTCGCGTCCTTCCTCGGCGCCGCTGGCCGCGCTCCATGAGACCGTGGCAACACCGTCGGCGTCGATGCTCAGCAGCGACACCGTCTGCACGAGGCCGGTGGTCGAATAGGGCTGCATGATGCTCGCCGCGGCCTCGAAATAGTTGTCGAGCGTCGATTCCTTGATCTCGGCTTTCTCTCGAGACACCAGGTCCGCAACGGTGCTGGCAACCGTCGCAACCTTGTGGTCGACCGTATAGAGCGTCGCCGTCTCGATCGCTCCGAGGTAAAGGCCAAGCAGCAGCGGCAGGATCAGCGCGAACTCGACGGCGGCGATGCCCTCGACGTCCCGACGAAATCTCTCAATGAGGCCCAGGGTCACGTGCAGGTGCCGCATACGAACGGCTCATTGCGGAACACGCGTGACGCACCAAGCAGACGCGTACCGTCCGGCAGGGTCTGCCAGTTGAATCCAGGCAGGCGAACGACGGTGGGCCACTTGTAGTAGGCCCGCACCAGCACCACCGACCCGCCTTCGCCGGGGTCGTAGTCGTCGGCGAGGGTCCAGTCGCACTCGTCCTCGTCGCAGTCCTCGCCGGTCTTGAGCGGATAGCCGATCGTAACGTCCGAAAAGTCGTCGATCACGGTGACGTTGATGCGCAGCTTGCCGTCCGCCTCGGCGCAATCGAACATCTCGTACAGCCCATCGCAGATCGCTTCCCGGAACGCCTCCCTGTTATAGGCCGGCGTACTGTTTTGCGCCTGGCCGGTCCGGATCAGCCGCGAGGAGTCCTGCACGGCGCTATCGAGGATCTGCCCGGCAAGAAAGATCAGCGAGCTCTCGAGGATTGCGGCGACGATGGTGAAGAAGGGCAGGGCGAGGAATGCGAACTCGATCGCCGTCACGCCGCGCTCGTCGCGGCCGAACGCACGCCCCCGGCGGATCGCCGGCGACATGAGCTTTCTCAGCCATCTGGAGCGTTTGGACATTCGGCCACTGCATTCCGTTCGCGACCGGAACCTAGCGGTTCGTACCTAGTGATTGGTTAGTGTCTGGCTCGCATTTGCTTGCGATGCGGTGGCGTGGTTAACCGCCGGTTAGTTCGCCGCGGACTCGATCGCGTTGGCCGCGCCAATGGTCTCGCCGGTGAAGCTGGAGTCGTCGCCCAGCATGATGATCGGCTGGCACACCGGCTCGCAAGCGAGGCTGGTCCGCTTGTCGCCGAGGTACACGGTAACGAGGCCCGCCTGCTCCTGTACTACTTCGATCATCGTGTCGGCGATCGGGTTGCCCTGCGCGTCGAGCACGATGAGATTGGTCTGCCCGTAGCTCTTGCCGGTCAGTACCAGCGTCTGCGGGTCCTGTATCGCCGCATCCGCAATGGCCGGGTTGCCGATGATCACGGTCGCCGCAGGCGCATTGATCCTCAGGATGCGCGCCATGTTCACCTTGACGCTCACCGGCGCGCTCTCCGCCACAGCGGCCACCGGCGCAATCAGCGCCGAAGCGAGGGCAAGGGCGGCAAGGCTGGAACGAAACGACATGGCGGACCCTTGGGAAACGGTACTAGAACGCAAACAGAGTGTTGCGCGGAATGGTGAACAATTCGCAAATGCGGCGCCAAGCCCGCGTGAAGCGCGTCGGCGGCAATTATCGGCGCCTGGGCCAACGTCATTGCGCCATCATTACTGTGTGGATGATTGGAACAATTGCGTCGACTGCTTTAACGATCTGCTCAGTATGCTGGAAACCCTTGCAATCCGGGGCTCTTGGGGCCTCGCTATTAACTCAATTTCAAGACGTGGCGACTTAGCCTAAGGCCATGTTCGATGTGTGACGTGTCGAACGGTGCTGACGCATCACTTGATGCTGTCACTGAATGACGTGTGCAAGGAGCCAAAAAATGAACACTGTCGCTCGTTTCGTGAATGACGAGTCCGGCGCTACCGCGATCGAATACGGCCTGATTGCCGCGCTCATCGCCGTCGGTATCATCGTTGCTGCCACCGCCCTCGGCGGTAGCCTCTCCACTCTGTTCACCGGCATCTCCAGCAAGCTGGATACGGTCGAAATCCCGGAATAATAGCCTCCCGGGGGCTACGAATTCGGAGGGGACCCAACAGGGTCCCCTTTGCATTTCAGCTTTCTTAACCACGATGCGCCAAGACTGCGGTCAGGACCGAAGCCCGGCCCACCGCAACAGCCGGCCCTCATGCCCACATTCATCGCCTTCCCCGCAATGCTCGTGTTTCCGCTGCTGATGGCCTATGCGGCCTCCTCGGATCTGTTGACGATGCGGATCTCCAATCGCCTGGTGCTGCTGCTGGTAGGCGGGTTCTTCGTCCTGGCCCTGCTGGCCGGTTTCTCGCTGCAGACGATCGGCATGCACGTGGTGGCCGCCATCGCGGTATTGGCATTCTCGTTCGGCTTTTTCGCGCTGGGATGGATCGGCGGAGGCGACGCCAAGCTGATCGCGGCAACCACGCTGTGGTTCGGCTTCGGTTCCATGCTGCCCTACCTCGTCTATGCCTCGCTTCTCGGCGGCGCCCTGACGCTGCTGTTGCTCAGCGTGCGCCGCTGGCCCTTGCCGCCGCAATTGAAGCAGGTGGCCTGGATAGATCGGCTGCACGACAGCAAGACCGGGGTGCCCTACGGCATAGCGCTCGCTGCTGCCGGCCTTCTGGTCTTTCCGAGCAGCGCGATCTTTCTGCACCTTCTCGGCTGAAGTCTTTGAGATACGGGCCGTTAACCGTAATTGACAAGCATCGATTAACCAAACTTTGACCCTTTGGCCCGATAGTCGAGTGCAAGTGTAGCCGGGCTCTTTCGGGCCCAGTCGCGTGGAGTTTGGGCAATGGGAGTCTCGCGTATCATCCTGCTGGTGGTGGCCCTCTTGGCAGGAGGGCTGGCCGCCTTCCTCGCCACGCGCGGCACCGCCCCGCAGCAGGTTGTTGTGGAGGGGCCCACCCAGGTCATCGAGGAAAAGAAGGCCAAGGTCCTCGTCGCCAAGACACCGATCGGCGTCGGGCAGCGTCTCACCGCCGAAACCATCGAATGGCAGGCCTGGCCGGAATTCGCGGTTCGCCCCGAGTATATCAGCGAGGCCGTGCTGCCCGATGCGCCGACCAAGATGCTCGATGCGGTAGCGCGGTTCGAGTTCTTCCCCGGTGAGCCGATCATCGACAAGAAGCTGGTCCATTCCAACCAGGGCTACCTCTCGGCAGTGCTGACCAAGGGCATGCGAGGGGTCTCGGTCCCCGTCAGCGCCGATGCGGCCGCCGGCGGTTTCGTGCTTCCCAACGACCGCGTCGACGTCGTGATGAGCCGCGGCAGCATCAGCCAGACCATTCTTGCCAACGTGAAGGTCCTCGCCATCGGCACCCGCCTCGGCGAGGCCGGCACGACCGGCGAGAAGGCCGACCCCGAGAATCCGCGCGCCGATGTGTTCCAGGGCGGTACCATCGCGACGCTCGAACTCACTCCCGCGCAGGGCGAGCTGATCATCAATGCCGCCAAGATCGGTTCGCTGTCCGTGGTCCTGCGCTCGATCGCCGATTTTGCCCAGACGCAGGACGACACGACCGGCAACGAGACTAGCCGCGCCATCCGCATGATCCGCTTTGGCGTCGGCACGGATGTCATGCCGAGCAGTTCCAGCCCAGGCGTGGTCGCCGAGGCCTCCTTCGACGAGACGCAGGCCAACTCAGAAGAGCAGGCCCAATGATGCGTGAGGATTACGTGATGTCTCCGACTATCACTGCCCGCCCACCCCGCGGCCTCCTGGCCAACACGCTGCGCCTGATGGCGGCAGCGGCTGTTGTCGGCGCGGCCCTGGGTCTCGCTCCTCTCGGCTTCGGACAGGCCCACGCCGCCGACGCTACCCACCTGCGGATCAGCGCCAATTCCTTCGGCTCCACCCAGCCGGTCAGCATGAACCTGAACAAGTCGATGATCATCGACCTGCCGGTCGACGTGCAGGAAGTCATCGTCTCGCAGCCCAGCGTCGCCAACGCGCTCCTGCGTTCGAAGCGCCGGGCCGTGCTGCAGGCGGTTGGCTCGGGCGATACCAACATCTTCTTCCTCGATGCCGCAGGCCGGACCATCGTGGTCCTCGACGTGAGCACGACGGGCAGCAACAACAGCTCCGGCGGCTCCAACGTCGCCGCCGCGCTGCGCGCAACCTACACCAAGGTCATGCCCAACTCCGACATCCAGGTGGAGTCGGTGGCTCTCATCGACGGCGACGGCAACACCACCAACCGCATTGTTCTGTCCGGTAGCGCCGGCAGCGCCGACGATGCCGACAAGGCGCTGGCCATCGCGGCGCAATTCGCCGGCGCCCCGGAGAATGTCACCAGCGTCATCACCGTCGATGGCCCCCAGCAGGTCATGCTGAAGGTCACGGTTGCCGAAGTGAACCGCAGCCTTGCCAAGCAGTTCGGTATCGATCTGTCCGGCAGCTTTGCCGGCGGCGGGTTGACCACCAGCTTCGTCAGCGAGCAGCCGCTCGGCGGCGCGTCCAACCTGTTCAGCGACAACGGCATCGAACTTGGGCTCAAGGCGGGCGGCTTCAGCATCGACGCGCAGATCCGCGCGATGGAACAGCGCGGCGCGGCTCGCACCCTCGCCGAACCTCTGCTCACCGCCGTCTCCGGCCAGCAGGCCGATTTCACCGCGGGCGGCGAGTTCCCCATCCCGACCAGCGTCTCGGACGGCGAAGTGTCGGTGGGCTACAAGGATTTCGGCATCAGCCTCACCTTCACGCCGACCATCAAGTCCAACGGCAACATCGGCCTCGTGGTCGATACCTCGAGCAGCGAACTGAGCGCGGAGGGCAGCATCACGGTGGGCAACTCGTCGCTTCCCGGCATCAAGAAGCGCCAGGCCAAGACCACCGTCGAGATCGGCGCCGGCCAGACGCTGGCGATCGGCGGCCTGATCCAGGACCAGACCCGCACCCAGATCCATCGGTTGCCCGGCCTTGGGGACATCCCGATCCTCGGCGCCTTGTTCCGGTCGCGCGACTTCATCCGCTCGCAGAGCGAACTGGTGATCCTCGTCACCCCCTATCTCGCCAAGGGCAGCGACCATAAGCCGGTGTTGCCGACCGACCGGCTGGAGTTTGCCAACGACGCCGAGGCGATCTTCCTCGGACATATCGAAACGATGTACGGCGTCGGCCCCGCGGGCACCCGCGGCAGCTACGACGGGTCCGTCGGTTTCCTGCTGGATTGATGGAGTGCTGTAGTCATGAGTTTCCTCTCCCGCGATAACGCCAAGTCGGCCGATGAGCCCGCCCTCGAGGTGGCAACGGGCGCGCGGCTGATCCCGCGCATCACCATCCAGGCCTTCTGCGAACACTCCCAGACCGCCCAACTGGTCGAGTCGGCGGTGCATGATCGCCGCATGTCGAAGGTGGCGCTCACCACGCACAATGGCGGCCTCGAGGGCGCCATCGAGACCTACAAGTCGAACCCGACGCCGAACCTGATCATCGTCGAGACCTCGCTGCAGCCCGACGAGATTCCCGGTGCCCTCGAGCGTCTCGCCGAGGTGTGCGACGCCTCCACCCGGCTCATTGTCCTTGGCCACGTCAACGACGTGCTGCTCTACCGCGAGCTGATCCGTTCCGGCGTCTCGGAGTACATCGTGCTCCCTGCCTCGGCGCAGTCGATCGTCTCGGCGATCAGCGAGCTGTTTGCCGCCGAGGGCGCCGCGCCGATCGGCCGGACCATCGGTTTCATCTCGGCCAAGGGCGGCGCCGGCGGCTCCACCGTCTCGCACAACGTGGCCTGGGCCATCAGCCAGGCCCTGCGGCAGGACACCCTGATCCTCGACATGGACTTCGCCTTCGGCACCGCCGGGTTGAACTTCAACCAGGACCCGCCGCACGGCATCGCCGACGCCATCGGCAACAACCAGAAGATGGACCAGACGATGCTGGACCGGCTCGCCAGCAAGGCGGCCAACCACGTCAACCTGCTCACCGCCCCGGTGGTGCTCGACCGCGTGTTCGACTTCGACGAGCGCGAGTTCGAGCAGGTCGTCGAGCTGAGCCAGAAGTCGACGCCCATCGTGGTGCTCGACATTCCCCATATCTGGAGCGCCTGGGTTCGGCACACCATTGCCACCATCGACGAGGTGATCATCGTCGCCGAGCCCGATCTGGCCAACCTGCGCAACGCCAAGAACCTTTCCGACACCATCAAGGCGCTGCGCCCGGCTGAGAGCGAGCCGCTGCTGGTCATCAACAAGGTGGGCATGCCGCGGCGTCCGGAGATCGCGGCGAACGAGTTTGCGGCGTCGGTGGAATGTCGGTTGCTCGGCCAGCTCGCCTTCGACGCGGCAACCTTCGGCACGGCAGCCAACAACGGCCAGATGATCGCCGAAGTGTCAGCCAACAACCGCGCCAACGAGGTGTTCCGCTTCATCGGGATGCACGTCACCGGTCGCAACGCCCCCGAAAAAAGTGCCTCGAAGAAGCCGGGCATTAAGCTCCCGTCCTTTATGAAGAAGCGCGCCTGAGAGGCAGTCTAGATGTTCGGCAAGCGTACCAGTTTCGGTGGCAACACTCCCGGCGCCGCGCAGCCGCCGCGCCCGGCGATAGCTCCGCTTGTTCCGGCAGCGCAGAGACAGGAAGTCGCACGCCCGGCCGACACCGCCAAGCGTGGCGGCGGCGGTGACGATGGCGGCGTGCTCGATGTTCGTAGCCCCGAGGCCGTGGCGCGCGACAAGGAGTACTTCCAGACCAAGTCGGCGATCTTCAACGCACTGATCGACTCGATCGATCTCAGCCAGCTCGCCACCATGGAGCAGGAGTCGGCGCGCGAGGAAATTCGCGACATCGTCGCCGAAATCATCGCGCTCAAGTCGATCATCATGTCGATCTCCGAGCAGGAAGACCTGCTCGAAGACATCTGTAACGACGTGCTCGGCTACGGCCCGCTGGAGCCGCTGCTGGCCCGCGACGACATCGCCGACATCATGGTGAACGGGTCGCAGAAATGCTACATTGAGGTCAGCGGCAAGGTGAAGCTCACCAACGTGCGCTTCCGCGACGACGCCCACCTGATGAACGTCTGCCAGCGCATCGTGAGCCAGGTCGGCCGCCGCGTCGATGAAAGCTCGCCGATCTGCGACGCGCGCTTGCCCGACGGCTCGCGCGTCAACGTCATCGCCCCGCCGCTCGCCATCGACGGCGCCGCGCTCACCATTCGTAAGTTCAAGAAGGACAAGCTGACCCTCCAGCAGCTGGTCAAATACGGCTCGATCTCGCCCGAGGGCGCCGAAGTGCTGCGCATCCTCGGCCGCGTCCGCGCCAACATCCTGATCTCTGGCGGTACCGGTTCGGGCAAGACGACCCTGCTCAACTGCCTCACCGGCTTCATCGAGAAGGACGAGCGCGTCATCACCTGCGAGGACTCGGCCGAACTGCAGCTGCAGCAGCCGCACGTGGTGCGCCTCGAAACCCGCCCGCCCAACCTCGAGGGCGAGGGCGAGATCACCATGCGTGATCTGGTCAAGAACTGCCTGCGTATGCGCCCCGAGCGCATCATCGTGGGTGAAGTGCGCGGACCCGAGGCGTTCGACCTGCTGCAGGCGATGAACACCGGCCACGACGGCTCGATGGGCACGCTCCACTCCAACAGCCCGCGCGAAGCCCTGTCGCGTCTCGAATCGATGATCACCATGGGCGGCTATTCGCTGCCCAGCCGCACCATTCGCGAGATGATCGTCTCCTCGATCGACGTGGTCGTGCAGGCTGCCCGTCTTCGCGACGGCTCGCGCCGCATCACCCACATTTCCGAGGTGTTGGGCATGGAAGGCGACGTCATCGTCACCCAGGACGTGTTCCTCTACGACATCCTCGGCGAAGACTCGAACGGCAACTTGATGGGTCGCCATCGCTCGACCGGCATCACCAAGCCGCAGTTCACCGAACGCGCCCGCTACTTCAACGAGGAAGCCAACCTGGTCGAAGCGCTGGAGAAATCCAACGTCGAACAGCACGAGATCCTCGGTGCATAAGGCCCAACGATGACTCCGATCATTCTCGCCCTCCTCGCTGCCGTATGCGTAGGCGCTGCCGGCTTTGCGCTGGCGCCGGCCCTGTTCGGCAACAGCGGACGGGCGGGAAAACGCATCAAGGCGATGCAGGGCGATATCCAGGCCAACCGGCGCAACGCCGACGTGGCGCGCAACCGCGATACGCGCCGCAAGGAGATCCAGCAGACCCTGCGGGCGCAGACCGCGGTGCTCGAAAAGCGCAAGAAGCGCATCCCGCTTCAGGATCGCCTCTATCAGGCCGGCATGAAGCTCAAGCGCGGCGCCTTCATCCGCAATTCGGTGATCTTCGGCGCGATCATCTTCGTGCTCTGCTTCGTGCTGCAGCTCGAGCTCATCTACTGCCTCGTATTCTCCATTGCCGCGGGCTACCTGCTGCCGCGGATGTACCTGGGGCGGCGGCGCAAGAAGTACCAGAACGCTTTCCTCGATGAGCTGCCCAACGCCGTGGAAGCCATCGTCCGCGGCGTGAAATCCGGTTTGCCGCTCAATGACTCGATGCGACTCGTGGCCAAGGAAGCCAAGGAGCCGATCAAGTCGGACTTCCAGCGGGTGCTGGACCAGCAATCGGTCGGCAAGACCATCCAGGAAGCCGTCGTGACGCTTTACGATCGCGTGCCGCTGCCAGAGGTCAACTTCTTCGTGGTCGTCATCACGGTTCAGGCGCAGGCCGGCGGCAACCTCAGCGAAGCGCTGGGCAACCTGGCGCGCGTGCTGCGCAACCGCAAGAAGATGAAGCAGAAGGTCAAGGCCATGTCCTCGGAAGCCAAGGCTTCCGCCGGCATCATCGGCTCGCTGCCGATCATCGTGGCGGTCCTCGTTTCGCTGACCACGCCCAGCTACCTGTTGCCGCTGATCCAGACGCCGATCGGCAACGTGATGCTCGGCATCGCCGCGGTCATGATGTTCCTCGGCGGGTTCATCATGAACCGCATGATCCAGTTCGATATCTAGGGGCCAGCGATGGACAACCTCGTCGCAACGCTGACCAACACCCAGTTCCTGGTGGCAGTCCTCGCCGCAGTCGCTGCCGCCGCGGTGGTCTTTTCCGTCGGCGCCACCTTCTTCGGCGGCAACTCGCAGATGCGCCAGCGCATCAAGCGTGTCGCGCTTGAGCGCGAGAAGATGCGGGCCGAGGAAATGGCCCGCCTGCGCGGCACCGGCGCTGGCAGCGACCCGCAGACCCGCACCATCCGCCAGGCCGCCGGCCGCGACTACATGAAGAACATCGTCGAGCGCTTCTCCCTCGAGAAGGCGTTCATGAACGAGAACACCGCCGAGCAGCTGGCGCGCGCCGGCTATCGCGGCCAGTCGGCGATGACCACCTTCCTGTTCCTGCGCTTCGTCACGCCGGTGGTGCTGTTCGTCCTCGCCTTCGCCTACATGGCGCTGACGGTCTTCGCCGACAAGCCGCTGTGGATGAACGCGGTCTACGCGCTGTTCGTCGCCCTGATCGGCGCCTACCTGCCGAGCCTGCTGCTCAAGAACAAGACCATCAAGCGGCAGCAATCGATCAAGCGCTCGTGGCCGGATGCCCTCGATCTGGTGCTGCTCTGCGTCGAGGCCGGCATGTCGGTGGAGCACTCGCTCAAGCGCGTCGCCAAGGAAATCGGTGCCCAGAGCATCGAGCTCGCTGAAGAGATGACGCTGACCACCGCCGAACTCGCCTTTCTCGAGGATCGCACCCGCGCCTACGAGAACCTCGGGCGCCGTACCGGGCTCGACAACGTGAAATCGGTGATGCAGGCGCTGATCCAGGCCGAGCGCCATGGTACCTCGGTCGGCTCGGCGCTGCGCGTCATGGCCGAAGAAGGCCGCGAGACCCGCATGATGGAGGCGGAAAAGAAAGCCGCCGCCCTGCCGCCCAAGCTCACCGTGCCGCTGATCGTGTTCTTCCTGCCGGTGCTGTTCATCGTCATCCTGTCGCCGGCCATGATCCGCGTCTTCTCCAACAGCTACATCAGCGGCGGCAACTGATCTCGGTCGGCAGCCACAATGACAAAGGGCGCCCCAGCGGCGCCCTTTGTCATCTCCGACGATAGGGGGCGTGGCGTCAGCCGGCGCCCTTGATCAGGTCCCAGCGGTTCTGCTGCGTCAGCAGGGCCCGGATGTACTCCATATTGGCCTCGACCTGATCGGCGGGGAGTTCCGCCGAGAACAGCGCACGGCTCTCGTCGAACCGCCCCTGCAGCCCGACCACCAGCGCCAGGTTCTGTCGCACCTGGCTGTTGGCGCCGCGCATCTTCACCGCCATCCGCAGTTCCGACTCGGCCTTGTCGAGCTCGTTGGTCATGGCATAGGAGAGCCCGAGATTGGCATGCAGCGACGCCTGGTCGGGAGCGATCTTCAGCGCCTGCCCATAGGCCACCCGCGCTTCGTTGTTGCGCCCGCTCTGGTCGAGGATCGCGCCCTTGACCATCAGCGCATTCCAATCCGGCGAGGTCGGGTTGATCGCCCGGTCGATGACGTTCAGCGCTTGGTCGAACCGGCCGGCCGCCGATAGGGCCTTGCCATATCCGATCAGGACATCCGGATCGTCCTTGAAGCGGGCGACGCCGGTCTCGAGCACCGCCACGGCCTGGTCGTTCTGGCCGTTGGCGCGCAAGGCGGCTGCGTAATAGACGATCGTCGCCTTGTCGTTGGGCGATTTCTTGTAATGCGCGGCGAGCTGCGCCAGCGCGGCCTGCTTCTGGTCCATCGGTTGGCCGGTGAAATCGGCGTCGCCGATGCTGCCGGTGGTCATGGGGTTGGTGGCGCAGGCGGAGAGCGCCAGGGCTGCCACGCTCACGAGGAGCAGGGCGCGCAACGGTTTCAGATCAGTCCGGACAAGACGCAACAACACGAAACACTTCCTCTGGGCCATGCGATTTGCAGTTCCCGAGCCCCAGAGCAGCAATAATTGATTAACCCTAATACGGGGTTAAGGTACGCTTTCGGACCGTTGCCACGCTCTTTGGCGGGGCGTAAATCCACCCTGTCCCGCCTCTTGCAACGGATTGCCCAATGGCCAAGTCCAAGTCGCTGCCGCTCATTGCCGTGGAGCAGGGCGCGCTCCCCCCGAGCCTGACGCCCGCCGAGGCCAAATGGGCCAAGGCCAATGGTTTCACTGGCCAGCGCGGCCGCCTGCTGGCGCTTCCGGGCAGTGACGGCGCGCTTGCCGGCCATCTCTTCGGCCTCGGTGAAGCCACGGGCCGCCCGGCGCTGACCCTGGGGCTGGCGGCGGCGGCGCTCGAGCCCGGCCATTACCGGCTCGCCGGCAGCTTCGGCGATCCCACCCTCGCTGCCCTGGGGTTTCGCCTCGGCGCCTATCGCTTCGACCGCTACCGCAAGGCTCGCGACCCCGTGTCGCTCGATGCCGTCGAGGGCGCCGATGCGGCCGAGGTGGCACGGCTGGCGGATGCGGCTTATCTGGCGCGCGACCTGATCAACACGCCGGCCAATGATCTCGGCCCCGACGCGTTCGAGAAGGAAATCCGCGCCTTCTGCAAGCGGCACAAGCTCGACATCAAGGTGATCGCCGGCGACGATCTGCTGAAGCAGAACTTTCCGATGATCCACGCCGTCGGCCGCGCCGCCGCCGAGGCACCACGGCTGGTCGAGTTCAACTGGGGTAAGGCCAAGGACCCCAGGATCACGCTGGTGGGGAAGGGTGTCACCTTCGATACCGGCGGGCTCGACATCAAGCCATCGGCCGGCATGCTGCTGATGAAGAAGGACATGGGCGGCGCAGCCAACGTGCTGGGCCTCGCCCACGCCATCATCGACGCCGGGCTCCGCGTTCGGCTGCGCGTGCTGATCCCGATCGTCGAGAACGCCATCTCCGGTCCGGCCTTCCGGCCCGGCGACGTGCTGCGCGCCCGCAACGGCTCCACCGTCGAGATCGGCAACACCGATGCCGAGGGCCGGCTCATTCTCGGCGACGCCCTGGCGCTCGCCGACGAGGAGGCACCCGATCTGATCGTCGACATGGCGACCCTCACCGGCGCTGCCCGCAGCGCCCTCGGCCCCGACCTGCCGCCGCTCTACGCCACCGACGACGCGCTGGCCCGCGACATCATCGCCGCCGGTGCCATGTCCGACGACCCGCTGTGGCAGATGCCGCTCTGGGCCGCCTATGATGCGATGATCAGCTCCAAGATCGCCGACGTAAACAATGCCGGTGCCAGCGCCTTCGCCGGCTCGATCACCGCGGCGCTGTTCCTCAAGCGCTTCGTCAGACAGGCCAAGGCCTGGGCGCATCTCGATATCTACGGGTGGGCGCCAGAAGCCAGGCCCGGTCGCCCGTTCGGCGGCACCGACCAGGGCATTCGCGCCGTGTACGGTTACCTGAAACAACGGTATAGTTGACAAGATCAACGATATCGGCGCCAATCTCATCCATCATGGATGAGACGCAGATCGCCGAGATTCGCCGCTTCAACCGCGCCTTTGCCCGCTGGCTGGGGCTGTTCGACGAGCATTACTCGAAGACCGACTACAGCCCGGCCGAGAGCCGGTTGCTCTACGAACTCGACGCGGCGGGCCATTCGAACAGTGCCACGCTGGCCCGGGCCATGGGCGTCGATCCGGCCTACATGAGCCGCATGGTCTACAAGTTCGTCGCCGCCGGGCTGATTGCCAGTTCACCCGGCACCCGCGACCGGCGCCGCAGTGAACTCGCGCTCACTGCCGAAGGCGACCAGGCCGCGGCCGATGTCGAAGCCGCCGCCGATCGCGCCATCGCTGACTTGGTCGCGCCGCTGTCGGAGGCCGAGCGGCAGGAACTGGTCTCCGCCATGCAGACCATCGTTCGCATTCTCGATCAGGAGGACGGCGCTGCCTCGATCGTCCTCAGGCCCCACCATATCGGCGACGTCGCCCACGTCGTCGCCCGCCAGTCGCGTCTCTATGCCGAGGAGTTCGGTTGGGACGGCAGCTACGAGGCGCTGGCGGCGGAGATCGGCGGCAAGTTCCTGCAGGACTTCGATCCGACGACCGAAGGCTGCTGGATCGCCGAGCGCGATGGCAGGGTCATCGGCTCGGTGTTCGTCGTCGATGCCGGGCAGGGCGTGGCTCAACTGCGCCTGCTCTATGTCGAACCCGAAGCCCGCGGCCTCGGCGTCGGCAAGCTGCTGGTCGACCAGGTGGTCCGCTTCGCCCGCGACAAGCGCTATTCGAAAATCCGGCTCTGGACCCAGTCGAACCTCGCTGCGGCCCGCAAGCTCTACACTGCCGCCGGCTTCACCCTCACCGAAAGCAAGCCCCACCACAGTTTCGGCAAGGACCTCGTCGGCGAGTACTGGGAGCTGAAGCTCTAGTAGCCGCGGCTGAAGTCGATCACGTTCGGCAGCGGCAACCCCGCCTCGTGATCCCGGATCACCTTGGAGAAATACGCAACGCCCGTCCGCTCGCTCGAGGCAGCGGCGATGTGCGGGGTGATGTAGACATTGTCCATGTCCCAGAGCGGGCTGTCCTGCGGTAGCGGCTCTACCTCGAACACGTCGAGGCTCGCCGCCTTCAGCGTGCCATCGTTGAGCGCCCTGACGATATCGGCTTCCCTCTGGTGCCCGCCGCGCGCCGCGTTGATCACCACCGGCCCCTCGTTGTCGATGCCGCCGCGCTTCAGCTTCGAGAACGTCTCATAGTTGAGGATGCCCTGCGTCTCGGCGGTCAGCGGCAAGAGGTTGACGAGAATATCGGTGCCCGAGAGGAACGCCTCGAACTGCTCCGGCCCGGAGAACGCCTCGACGCCCTCGACCTCCTTGGGCGACCGGCTCCAGCCGCGCAGCTTGTAGCCGAACACCTTGAGATGCCGGATCGCGTCGAGCCCGAGCTGGCCCAGCCCCATGACGCCGACTGTCGCGTCCCATGCCGGCGCCGGGTAGAGCTGGCGCCACTGCCGGGCCGCCTGGTCGCGCTTGAAGCGGGTCATCAGCCGCTGGTGCATCGTCACCTGCGAGACGACGTAGTCGCTCATCCGCTGCGTCAGGTCTTCGTCCATGAACCGCGCGATCGGCACGTCCTTGGGCCGCGACGGATTGCGTAGCAGCGCATCGACGCCGGCGCCCAGCGACAGGATGGCCTTGAGGTTGTGGAGGCCTTCGAAGGCATCCGGCTTGGGCTTCCAGATGAAGATGTACTCGATCTCGTCGGGGTCATAGCTGTCGGCCCGGGTCACCACCTTGCGGCCGGGCAGGGCGGCGGCAAAGCCATCGGCCCAGCGCCGCTCGTTGAAATCGGCGAGGTGCAGCAGCAAGGTCATCGGTGGTCTCCCCAAAACGAACGAGCCGCACCAGGGGCGCGGCTCGGTAAATCAGTTGCCGTGAGCCAGGCTCACTGAGCGGCCGGCGCTGCCGGTTCGGTCGTCGCAGCCGGAGCCTCAGCGGCCGGTGCAGCTTCTGCGGCCGGCGCAGCAGCGGCATCGGCAGGAGCAGCTTCCGCGGCGGGAGCAGCGGCGGCATCGGCCGGAGCCGCAGCCGGAGCGGCTTCGGCGACCGGGAACGGCACGGGCGACGGCGACAACGTCTGCAGGTAGGCGAGGATATTGGCGCGCTCGGCCGGATCCTTGACGCCGGCGAAGCTCATCTTCGTGCCGGGCGTGAAGGTCTTTGGCGAGGTGATGAAGGCGTTGAGGTTCTCGTACGACCACACGTCGCCCTTGGCCTTGTGCTCTTCCATACCGGCCGAATAGGCAAAGCCCTCGTGGCTGCCGATCGGGCGACCGACGACACCGTAGAGCAGCGGGCCGGTCTTGTTCGATTCGCCTTCGCCGAAGTTGTGGCAGCTGGCGCACTTCTTCGTGGACGCCTGGCCCGCAGCGGCATCCGCGCTGGCCAGCAGCGTGCCGAGCGGCACTTCCGGAGCAGCCGGCTCGGCGGCGCCGCCACCATGCTCGCCGGCGACTTCCGCCTCGGCTAGCGTGAGGCCCGGACCGCGATCTTCGATCGGGTGATAAACGGCCTCGGCCAGGAACCCTACGCCCATGACGAACAGCAGGGTGCCGAGAATGGCGCCAATGATCTTGTTGAGTTCGAACGAATCCATCGGGGGTATCTTTAGCCTTTGACGCCGGTTTGATGAACGGCGGAACAGCGATAGGCCATAGCTAGCCAACCCCGGCGCTTCAAGCCCTGTCCCGACGCGGGCGGAAGATAGTCTGTCCCTCCCCATGGCGCAACGGGGTAACGCGCACTGCGACAATAGTGGAAAGAGGAGGCTTCTCCTCAACATTGACTTGGCTCGCACCGGGTCGCATTAAGGCGCGCCTTTCGTTTGGGAGTTCCAGTACATGTCCAGAAAGATCGCGTTCCAGGGTGAGCCCGGCGCCTTCAGCCACGCGGCGGCACATGCGCTGTTTCCGAGTGACGAAGCGCTGCCCTGCACCACTTTTGAGGACACCATCTCGGCGGTGCAGAACGGCGATGCCGAATTCGGCGTGGTGCCGGTGGAAAACTCGCTCTACGGCCGCATCACCGACATCTACCACCTGCTCCCCAAGAGCGGGCTGTTCATTACCGGCGAGCATTTCCTGCGCGTCGAGATGAACCTGCTCGGCGTGCCCGGCGCCAAGCTTGCCGATATCAAGTCCGTGCAGTCGCTCTCGGTGGCGCTCGGCCAGTGCCGGAAGTTCATAGCCAAGCACAAGCTGAAGACCATCAACGGCGTCGATACCGCCGGTTCCGCGCGCGAAATCGCCGAAAGGGGCGACAAGTCGGTGGGCGCCATCGCTTCGCTGTTCGCTGCCGAGGTTTATGGGCTCGACGTGCTGGCACAGAACATCGAGGATGCCGCTCACAACACGACGCGTTTCCTGGTGATTTCGAAAAAGGCCGAGGAGCCGGCGCCCGAAGCGGGCAAGGTGAAGACCACCTTCGTGTTCCGCGTCCGCAACGTGCCGGCAGCGCTTTACAAGGCGATGGGCGGCTTTGCCACCAACGGCGTCAACATGACCAAGCTCGAAAGCTACATGCTCGACGGCTCGTTCACCGCCACGCAGTTCTACGCAGATATCGAGGGACATCCGTCGGATCGCTCGGTGCAGCTCGCCTTCGAGGAGCTGCGGTTCTTCACCGACCACTTCCACGTACTGGGCGTCTACAAGGCCGCGTCCGCGACCTAGCAAGCTCGCCTCGAGCTTGTCGGCTCAGTAGAAGTCGTCGTCCTCGTCGGCGCCGATGGTGAGGCCGCCAGCCTCGACACCCCAGTCGAGATCGTCGGACTTGTCTTCCTCGCGACGGGCTTCGGCTTCGAGGATCTGGTGCTGGAACGCCGGCAGGTAGAGCGGGGCACCAATTTCGCGGGTAGCGGCGCGCTGCATCTGGCTGAGCGCGATGAGTTCGTGTGGAACGCGGACTGACTTCAACATGACAAGCCTCCTTGGGGCTCGTGAAGTCATTAGAATGCGCCCCAGTTTGTTAACAAGGTCTGAGGGATGCGTTCAGGGTGGGACGGTTGCCTGCACGTGATCATCCAACCCACGGGCCGTCATCCCGGCGAAAGCCGGGACCCACTGCTCGGACGGTCGGGTAGGCGCGAACCCATCCGGTCCATCACAGCAAGGTCGGAGAGGCTCGAGCGAGTGGAGCGCTCAGAGCACTGGGTCCCGGCTTTCGCCGGGATGACGGCCGGTGGGGTAGGTGAGAGGCAGGGCCAAGTCGAGGGCCAAGCCTAAGCCCCCAGCCCCGCATCCCGCTTCAACTCGCTCAGCAGGTACTTCAGCCCAGCGATGTTCTTGCTCGCCTCGATCCTCGGCCCCATCTGCTCGGCCGAGATCGCGATGCTCTCGCTCAGCGCTTCCAGCGCTCCTTCGATCTGGAACAGGTCGGGCCGCATCTCGTGGCCGGGAGCCAGGTTGTCGATCAGCCGCTCGCAGTGATCGAGCGCATCGCGGATGCGCCAGCGCGTGCGATCGGCTTCGCGAAGCAGGTGCGGGCTGGCCTGCGCCCTGCCGCGCGCCGCGTCGCGATACTCGTCGGCAATGGTGTTCCAATGCCCGATCATCCCCTGCCACAGCGCGATGTGGTGCCGGGCCTCGGCTTCGTCACTACTACCTCGGGCGATCATGGCCGCCTCCAAGCTCTCAAACTCGCCCAACTAACGCCGCCGAGCACCGGGGAGTTGCATCTTGCCATCGCCGCAATGTCGCGCCATATAGCGGATCGGGAGGTTGGCGCGGACGTGTTCCTCGCCAACCGGGTCAGGACCGGAAGGTAGCAGCCCCAACGAGACCTTCACGGGTCGTTGCCAGCCTCCTACTTCCCACATCTTTCTGATCAGGCCCCGCGCTTTGATGGCATGAACTTTTGCGATCCGCGTCCGCGGTCGCTATATGCTCTGCCATGGCTGACGGAATGTTCCCCGACGATCCCCCTGCGCCCGCCGCCAACGCGGCGAAGTCGCCCTATCTGGTGCTGGCACGAAAGTACCGGCCGCTAAGCTTTGCCGGGCTGATCGGTCAGGACGCCATGGTCCAGACCCTCAGGAACGCCTTCAAGTCGGGCCGCATCCACCACGCCTTCATCCTCACCGGCGTCCGCGGCGTGGGCAAAACCACCACTGCCCGCATCCTCGCCCGCGCCTTCAACTACGAGGACGAGACCGGCCGCCATCCAACCCTGGATTTCGAGAAGGAAGGCATCCACGACCGCGCCATCATCGAGGGCCGCCATGTCGACGTGGTGGAGATGGACGCCGCCTCGAACACCGGCATCAACGATATCCGCGAGATCATCGACTCGGTGAAGTACGGGCCCGTCTCGGCGCCCTACAAGGTCTACATCATCGACGAAGTGCACATGCTCTCGACCGCGGCCTTCAACGGCTTGCTGAAGACGCTCGAAGAGCCGCCGCCCTATGTGAAGTTCATCTTCGCCACCACCGAGATCCGCAAGGTCCCGGTGACCATCCTCTCCCGCTGCATGCGCTTCGATTTGCGCCGCGTGCCGCCCGAGACGATGACCGCCCACCTCATCGACCTCCTCGCTCGCGAAAAGATCGACTACGAGCCCGAGGCGCTGGCGATGATCGTCCGCGCCGGCGAAGGCTCGGTGCGCGACAACCAGTCTCTGCTCGACCAGGCGATCAGCCACGGCGACGGCAAGGTGACCACCGCGACGGTCAAGGCCATGCTCGGGCTGGGCGACCGCGCCCGCACCATCGATCTGTTCGAGGCGCTGATGGCCGGCCGCATCGGCGATGCGCTGGGTAACCTGCGCGAGCTCTACGATGCCGGCGCCGACCCGCAGACCATCGTCGCCGACCTCTGCGATTTCACCCACCTCGTCACCCGCATCAAGATCGTTCCGGCAGCCGCCGACGACGTATCGCTGACCCCGGACGAGCGCACCCGCGGCGCGCAGCTGGCGACAAAGCTCGGCATGCGCGCTCTGTCGCGCACCTGGCAGATCCTGTTCAAGGGCTATGACGAGGTGCAGCAGGCCGGCAACGCGCTGCAGGCCGCCGAAATGGTGCTGGTCCGCCTCGCCTATGCCTCCGACCTGCCGACGCCGGACGAGCTGATCGCCAAGCTCGGCAACCTGCCCGCTCCCACCCAGCCGCAGACTGCCCCGGTGGCCCGTGGCAATGGCGGCAGCGGTGGTGGGCCATCGGCCGCCCGGCAGTATCAGCCGGAAGTTGCGCCGCGCTTCGAAGCCGCGCCGCCGCAGCAGGCCATTCCGCAATCCACCCCGCAAGCCCAGGTCTTCGCCAATCCGCGCACCTACGCCGACCTCGTGGCGCTCGCAGGCGAGAAGCGCGACCTGATCGTCAAGCACGCGCTAGAATCCTCGCTGCGCCCGGTGTCCATCGGCGACGCGCGGCTAGAGGTGGCGCTCGTCCCCAATGCCGACCCCGGCATCATCCAGACCCTCAGCGCCAAGCTGAAGCTGTGGACCAACCGGCAGTGGATGATCACGCTCAAGACCGACGCACAGCACGTGCCGACCATGCGCGAGCAGCGCGAGGAGCGGCAGGAAGCGGTGCGCCAGGAGGCCCACCAGGATCCGTTGGTGCAGGCCATCCTCGAGACGTTCCCCGGCGCCACGGTGCGGGTGACCGTCAAACAGGAGCAGGTACCGATCGAAGCCTACGCGGATGCCATCCGCGACAGCGATGAGGAAGACGACGAATGAAAGACCTGATGGGAATGATGAAGGCCGCCCAGGAGATGAAGGGGCGGATGGAGGAGTTCCAGAACAAGGTCGCCGAGATGACCATCGAAGGCCGCTCCGGCGGCGGTCTGGTCACCGTGACACTCACCGGCAAGGGCGAGATGCGCGGCCTGAAGATCGACCCCAGCCTGTTCAGGGAAGACGACGTCTCGGTGCTCGAGGACCTGATCCTCGCAGCCCACAACGACGCCAAGTCCAAGGCCGAGACCGAAATGAACGCCAAGATGCAGGAGATGACGGCGGGCCTGCCGCTGCCTCCAGGCATGAAGTTCCCGTTCTAGAGGACGCTTTGGCTAACGGCGGACCCGAAATCGAACAGCTGATCCTGCTGCTGGCGCGCCTGCCGGGGCTTGGGCCGCGCTCGGCCCGGCGCGCCGTGCTGCAGCTGATCAAGAAGAAGGAACAGCTGATGATCCCGCTGTCGGCGGCGCTTGATCGCGCCGTCCAGGCGGTGACGGTCTGCGAGACCTGCGGCAACGTCGATACCCGCTCGCCCTGCCACATCTGTGCCGATCCGCGCCGCGACAGCGGGCTGCTGATCGTCGTCGAGGACGTCGCTGACCTCTGGGCGCTGGAGCGCGCCGGGGTAGGGCAGGTGAAATACCATGTGCTGGGCGGCGTGCTCTCGCCGCTCGACGGCGTGGGCCCCGATGACCTCTCGATCGATGCGCTGCTTCGCCGTGCCCCCGAATTCAATGAAATCGTCCTGGCGGTGAATGCCACGGTCGAGGGCCAGACCACCGCGCACTATATCACCGACCGCCTCGCCCCCAGTGGCGTGAAGATCACCCGGCTGGCCCATGGCGTGCCGGTGGGTGGCGAACTCGATTATCTCGATGAGGGCACGCTCAGCCAGGCGCTGAAGGCGCGTACTGCGCTCTAGTGCTTCTTGTCGGTATCCAGTCCGTCGCCGTCGATCCACTCGTTCTTGTCGATCGGCCCCTCCTCGTCTTCCGAGAACGACGCCTCGTCGGCCGCCTCGATCGCGTCGAGTTCGTCTGAATCGGGTGACAGGGTCTCGCGATGCGCCGTCGCGTCGTGATCGATCGAGGTAGGGTCCATGCCCTCCCCATCTAGGCTGCTGAGCTGGGCGATCGCCTCGTCGATGGCGCCGATCATGCTGCGCGGGTCGTCGTCGCCGAAATCGGGGGCTTCGAGATCGGCGAGTTCGGCCCGGATCGATCTCAGCCGCGCCAGCCGTTCGACCGCGGGCCAATCGTCGCCATAGAGCAGTTCCTCGAGCTCGGCCTGGCTCACCGGCTGGGCGAATCCTGGGGTATCGCCGTCATTGCCGGCTGGTGTGTCCTCCGCGATCAGGCCGCGGAAGTGGTTGTTGGCGCTCATCGGTCATACTCCCTTTGGACCTTAACGCACGCACCCACTGGCGGGTTCAGCCGAACATCTTAAGCCTCCATTTACGCCGTATCGAGAGGGCAGGCGGTTAAGCACAAGTCGTATCAAGCGAGGCAATACTCTCTTCACCACCGCGGGCCGAAAGCAGTGGCACTGCCTCCAGAAGGACGCGCCATCTTGCAGATCATATTGTCTACGCTTTTCGAGCATCACGACCTCCGCCTGGTGGCCCTGGCGGCACTCGTATGTGCTCTCTCCGCTTTTGCCGGTATCACGCTGCTCAATCATGCCCGGCGCACCGTCGGCCCGATGCAGAAGGCATGGCTTGCCGTTGCCGCCGTATCGGTGGGCTTCGGCGTCTGGGCGACGCACTTCGTCGCCATGCTGTCGTTCTCGGCCGGCATGCCGGTGGGCTACGACCTGCCGCTGACATTGGTTTCGCTGCTCTGCGCCATCACCATCGTCGGTGGTGGCCTGTGGTTCGCAACCATCGGCACCCGCCGCTCCGACACCATACTTGGTGGCGCCATCGTCGGCATCGGCATCGCCGGCATGCACTATGTCGGCATGGCGTCCGTGCTGCTGGGCGGCCACATCGTCTGGGATCCGACGCTGGTCACCACGTCGCTGCTCCTCGGCATGAGCCTGGGCGCGGCCTCGTTGTGGGTCGGCACCGAGCGCGACACGCTGCGCTGGCGGCTCGGCTCGACCGGGTTGATGACGGTGGCAATCTGCGCCATGCACTTCACCGCCATGGGCGCCGCGGGCCTAGAGAACTGCTTCCCCGTGGTTTCCGCCGCCGACCAGACGCCGCAATGGCTCTCGCTGGTGGTCGCGGTGGTCTCGGTGATGATCCTGCTGTTCGCCCTCGGCGGCACCTATCTCGACCTGCTCGATCGCCGCCGCACGGCTGCCGAAAGCGATCGCATGCGTGGCCTTGCCGACGCCGCGGTGGAGGGCCTGCTGGTGGCCCGCGATGGCGAGATCGTCACCGCCAACCAGAGTTTCCTGGCCCTGGTCGACCTGCCGCAGGTCGATGTCAGCGGCCGGCAACTGTCGGAGTTCCTCGGCTCCGCCGTCTGCTCCATGCTGCTCGAGCGCCCCAATATCGCCATCGAGACCGATCTCAAGACCGGCTTCGGAGTCGTGCCTGCGGAGGTGATCCTGCGGCAGGTCGATTTCGCCGGCCAGCCGCACCAGGCGATCGCCATCCGCGATCTGTCGGCCCGCAAGCAGGCCGAGCAGCATATCCGCTTCCTCGCCCACAACGACCCGCTGACCGGGCTGCCCAACCGCGTGAGCTTCTCGCGCAAGCTCGAGGACGAGATCAGCCACGCCCGCCGCCACGGCCAGACGTTTGCCGTGCTGTGCCTCGATCTCGACCGCTTCAAGGAGGTCAATGACCTCTTCGGCCACGCCGCAGGCGACTCGCTGCTGCAGCGCGTCGGCCAGGCCTTGCTCGGGGCCATCGAGGGCCAGGGCGACGCAGCGCGGCTGGGTGGCGACGAGTTCGCCGTGCTGTTGGGCGATATCGGCACGCCGGCCCGCGCCGGCCGCATCGCCGAGCAGATGCTCGATGCGTTCCGCCGGACCAACGATCAGTCGTCGAGCGGGGCACTGATTTCGGCCTCGGTCGGCATCGCGCTGTTCCCCGACAACGCGGATACCGCCGAACAGCTGATGACGCACGCCGACACCGCGCTCTATCGCGCCAAGCAGGACGGTCGCGGTATCTACCGCTTCTTCGAAAATGCCATGGGCGCCGAAGTGCGCGATCGCCGGCTGCTGGAGCACGACCTGCGCCACGCCGTGTCGCGCAACCAGCTGCGCCTCGTCTATCAGCCGCAGGTCGATATCCAGTCCGGCGAAGTCACCGGCTTCGAGGCGCTGGTGCGCTGGCAGCACCCCGAACGCGGCGAGATACCGCCGTCGGTGTTCGTTCCCGTCGCCGAGGAGAGCGGTTTGATCCTGCAAATCGGTGAGTGGGTGCTCCGCACCGCCTGCAACGAGGCTGCGCGCTGGAAGTCGCCGCTGTCGATCGCGGTGAATGTCTCGGCGGTGCAGGTGCATTCGGCCAGCTTCGCGCAGACTGTGCACGAGGTGCTGATCCAGACCGGGCTCTCGCCCTCGCGGCTCGAGGTCGAGATCACCGAGACGGCGCTGATCCGCGATATGATGCGGGCGGTGACGACGCTCCGGCAGATACGAGCGCTCGGCGTCCGCATCGCCATGGACGATTTCGGCACCGGTTACTCGTCGCTGGCCAACCTCCGCGCCTTCCCGTTTTCGAAGATCAAGGTGGACCAGTCGTTCATCCGCTCGGTCGACAACAACCACCAGTCCGCGGCCATCGTGCGCGCCGTGCTGGGTCTCGGCAGCGGCCTGAACGTTCCGGTGGTCGCCGAAGGCGTCGAACGGGCCGAGGAACTGGCCTTCCTCAAGGGCGAGGTCTGCCAGACGGCGCAGGGCTACCTCTTGAGCCGCCCCGAGGACATCCGCACCTTTGCAGCCGTCACCGAGGGGCGCACCAAGCTGCTCGACAGCATCCTGCCGGCGCCGATGCACGTGCTCGCCAGCTAGTCTTTCAGCATCAGGGCCGGCTGACCCCCACCTGCCCCAGTGATTCACTACTCTCCAGCGAGACGCTGCTCCGGCCGCGCCTCGTCGAACTCCATCGCCTCGATGCGCTCGCCGCGCTTCACGATCTTCGACGACGACGTAACGATGTCGCCGATATCCCCGGCGGCCTGGGTGAAATGCGTCTGCAGCTTCCGCACCCGCTCGTCCAGCCGGCCGACATCGGTGAGCAGCGCCCGCACCTCGGTCTGGATGCGATACGCCTCTTCGCGCATCTTCACGTCGCGCAGCAGCGCCTGCACCACCTGGATCGACAGCATCAGGATCGACGGCGAGACGATGACGATGCGGGCCTTGAGCGCGCGCTGCACCACATCCTCGAAATGCTCGTGCAGGTCCGCGAAGATCGATTCCGACGGCACGAACAGGAACGCCGTATCGGCAGTCTCCCCGGCAATCAGGTACTTTTCCGAAATCGCCTTGATGTGGACGCCCATGTCGTTGCGGAACCGGCTGGCCGCAAACCGCGGGTCCTCGCCTTCATCGGCGCCCGAAAAACCCTGCCAGCTCTCGAGCGGAAACTTGGCGTCGATCACCAGCGAGGGCGCGCCGTTGGGCATGTAGACCAGTGCGTCCGGCCGGCTGCCGTTCGAGAGCGTCGCCTGGAACGCATATGCATTCTGGGCCAGCCCATCCCCGATGATCGCTTCCATCCGGCCCTGGCCGAACGCCCCGCGCGTCTGCTTGTTGGCGAGGATCGACTGCAGCGACACCACGTTCTGGCTGAGCTGCGTGATGTTGGATTGCGCCCGGTCGATCACCGCCAGCCGCTCCTGGAGCTTTGCAAGGCTCTCGTTGGTCTTCGCGTTGCCTTCCTGCATTGCCGCGCCGATGCGCTGGCCCTGGCTGTCGAGTCGATCATTGACGAGGCGGGCGAGGTCGGAGGTGCGCGAGCCGAAGATCTCGCTCATCGTCTGCATCCGGCCGGTCATCTCCGACTGTACCCGCAGCATGTCGGCGATATAACGCTCGGTCTCCTGCGCCTTGAGCTGCGCCGCGGCCGCCTCATCGGCCCGCTGCTGCGCTTCCTCGGTGCGGATGCGCGACTGCCGCACCATCACCACCAGGAGGGCGATCAATAGCGCCGCGAACAGTCCTGCCGCCGCAAACGCGGCGATCTCGAGCGTGACGGGATAGTCGGCGATGACGAAGAGCACACGATCCATCGCGGCAGCCTACACGATTCGACCGAGTTGTTCCCGCATTGTTCACGTTCGCCCCAATTATCGTTGACGAAGCGTAAACCGGCTGGCCGTTGACCGGCGCCCGGGAAATACCATATTCAGCGGCAACCCCCGATGAAGGACTGAACGTTCATGGCCAAGCGCCCCATCCTGATCCTGCCCGACGAGCGCCTGCGCGCTATTGCAGAGCCGATCGAGAAGATCGACGATGGCATCAAGCAGCTCGCCAAGGACATGCTCGACACCATGTACGACGCGCCGGGCATCGGCCTCGCCGCGCCGCAGATCGGCGAGCTGAAGCGCATCGTGGTGATGGACCTCGCCAAGGAAGACGAAACCCCGGCGCCGCTGGTCATGATCAACCCCGAGATCCTGAAATACTCGGACGAGACCGTGACGACGGAGGAGGGGTGCCTGTCGATCCCCGAGCTCTACTACGACGTCGAGCGCCCGGCCGAGGTTACCGTCCGCTACACTGATCTCGACGGCAAGGAAGTTGAACTCGACGCCAAGGACCGCCTCGCGGTCTGCGTGCAGCACGAGCTCGATCACCTCGATGGCGTGCTCTACATCGACTACCTCAGCCGCCTGAAGCGCGACCGCGTGCTGAAGAAGTTCCAGAAAGCGGAGCGCCTGGCCAAGAAGGTCGGTTAGCACCTTAGTGAGGCGATCGCCTTCTCCCCTTGTGGGAGAAGGTGCCCGAAGGGCGGATGAGGGGTCTCTCTCCGCGCACTGGGTCGCTCCTCGCTCCGCTCGGATCGCGCTACACTTCGTTTCGCGGGACCCCTCATCCGGCGCTGCGCGCCACCTTCTCCCGCAAGGGGAGAAGGCGACCACCGAGAGACCGGAACATATGAAAATCATCTTCATGGGCACGCCGGAATTCGCCGTGCCCACCCTCACCGAGATCGTCTCCACCGGCCACGAAGTCGTCGCCGTCTACACCCGTGCGCCAAAGCCCGCCGGCCGCGGCCAGGCCGAGCGCAAGTCGCCGGTGCACGAGGCGGCCGAGAACTTCGGTATCCCCGTCTTCACCCCGCGCAGCCTCAAGCAGGCGCCCGAGCAGGAAGTGTTCGCCTCGCTCGATGCCGATGTTGCGGTGGTCGTCGCGTACGGCCTGATCCTGCCCAAGCCGATCCTAGAAGCGCCGCGTCTCGGCTGCCTCAACCTCCACGGCTCGCTCTTGCCGCGCTGGCGCGGCGCCGCGCCGATCCAGCGTGCGGTGATGGCCGGCGACGCGCGCACCGGCATCATGGTGATGCAGATGGACGAGGGCCTCGATACCGGCGCCGTCGGCCTGATCGAGGAAATGCCCATCGGCCCCGACATGACCTCGGGCGAGCTGCACGACAAGATGATGCTGGTCGGCGCCGACCTGATGGGCCGGGCGCTGGCGGCACTCGAACGCGGCAGCCTGCACTTCACCCCGCAGCCCGAAGAAGGCGTGACCTACGCCGCCAAGATCGACAAGGCCGAAGCCCGCATCGATTGGGGCAAGCCGGCGGCTGAGGTCCACAACCTGATCCGCGGCCTCTCGCCATTCCCCGGCGCCTGGTTCGAACTCGAGCTCAACGGCACGCCGACCCGCATCAAGGCGCTGCGCTCGACCCTGATCCCAGGCTTCGGCGCGCCCGGCACAATCCTTCCCGATCTTACCATCGCCTGTGGCAGCGGTGCCGTGAGGCTGACCGCGGTGCAGCGCGAGGGCAAGGGCGCGATGGATGCCGCCACGTTCCTGCGCGGAGCCGGGGCGCTGCCGGAACGGGCGGGCTAATGCCCCGCTACCGCCTCAGCATCGAGTATGACGGCCGCCCCTTCTGCGGCTGGCAGCGGCAGGCGCACGATCTGTCGGTTCAGCAACTGCTTGAGGAAGCCATCGAGCGCTTCTCCGGCGAGAGCGTCGTCACCCAGGCTGCCGGCCGCACCGATGCCGGCGTCCATGCCCTCGGCCAGGTCGTCCATTTCGACCTCGAGCGCGACTGGGACCCGTTCAAGGTCCGCGAAGCCCTGAACTATCACACCAAGCCGCACCCGGTGGCGATCCTCACTGCCGACCTGGTCGACGAGAGCTTCGAGGCCCGCTTCTCCGCCATCGCCCGGCACTACGAGTACCGCATCCTCAACCGCCGGGCTCGTCCTGGCCTCGACATGGGCCGTGTCTGGCACGTGCCCGTGCAGCTCGATGCCGACCGTATGCACGAGGCCGCCCAGCTCATCCTCGGTAAGCACGACTTCACCACCTTCCGCGCCGCCGAGTGCCAGGCAAAATCGCCCGATCGCACCCTCGATATCTTCACCGTGTCGCAGCAGTCCGACATGATCGTCGTCACGGCCAAGGCGCGGAGCTTCCTTCACAGCCAGGTGCGCTCGATGGTGGGTTCACTGAAGCTGGTGGGCGACGGCAAATGGCAGCCACGCGACTTCCGCGCTGCGCTCGACGCGCGCGATCGCGCCCGCTGCGGCCCGCTGGCCCCGCCCGACGGGCTCTATCTCACTAGGGTCGACTACTAGCCGCCGCGGCGTTCAGTTCGGCCAACTGCTCCGGCGACAGCGGGAACACCACGCCGACGATCAGCAGTGCGATGCTGACCCCGACCAGCTGCGCCACGAGGAACATGGCAATCTGCCACGCCGACAGCGTGACGATCAGGCGCGCGATATTGATCTCGATGACGATCACCACGATGCCGACGGCAATCAGCAGGAATTCGCCGCCGATGCCGAACAGGCTGAGCAGCGTGCTGGCGAGCGTGAGGAAGAACGAGGCCCAGTTGTCGGCAACCAGATAAGGCACGAGGCCATCGAGGCGTCTCAGCTGCCGCAGCAAGATGGCCGAGAAAGCGATCTGGAAGCCGAACAGGATGATGACCGTCATCACCGCCCGGAACACCGATCCCTTGGCGCCTGGCACCCCCAGCAGCAGCGGCAGCGCAGCGGTAATCAGCGTGACCGTGAGGAAGGCAATGAAGCTGCCGACGAGGCCGCGCGTCGAGAAATCGAAATACCTGCCCGACTGGCGATTGCCGATGACCAGCCCCGCGACGCCGCGCGCGGCCGAGCTCACCTCATCCCAGATCTCGTTGCTGCGTTCGGGCACTAGCCAATTCCCTGCATACCGGAGGTCAGCATGTAGAGCCCGACTCGGACGGCGACAAGCGCGGCGACCGAAAGAATGGCAAACGCGACGGAAATGCCGATCCGCAGTTTGCCGATTTCGCGCGCCACCCGATACTGCATGAAGCCGGTGACCCCGAGCGTCGCAACGATCAGGTTCGGCCCGCCGAAATAGGCGAGGGGCAGCGACAGCGCCAGGATGAACGCCATCGCATAGGTGCTCGGCACCGCCATGGCGACGGCCGGCGCCGAGAGCAGCCGCGCCGTGATCCAGATGACCGCCCAGACGGTCGCGAGCCGCCCCGCATTCACCGCGAGGCTGAGGGCGATCAGCCCCCAGCCGGGAAAGCCGCTCAGCATACTCTCGGCGGCAATCAGCAGCATCACCACCGCGAAATAGCAGCCGGCCGCGTTGACGAGGCCCAGACCCGTAAGATTGAACTTCTCCGCCGCCCCCGGACGCGCCGTCAGCAGGTCGAGCCAGCCGATGATGGCGCGCCACAGCTCGCCGAAAGCGTTCATGGCGCCGCCAGCATCGCCTGCCCGGTCGGCAAGGCCAGGAACAGGAAGCTCGCGGCGAATGTGCCGACCGCGACCAGCGCGCCGATCAAGATCGCCCCACCCCAGCCGACCCCGAGCAGGCTTTTCGACGCCCGTGCGGTGAAGAAGGCGAGGATGCCGATCAGCGCCGTGCCCGAGCTGACGCCGAGCGCGCCGAGCACCAGCCCGACGATCTGGCTGATCGCCAGCACCAGTGCGAGGAACAAGAAGAGCGCCGGCAGCTTCTCGCGCTTGTTCAGCAGCAGCGCCGCTCCGCCGAGCACTACGAACGGCACCGCCAGCATGATCAGCGCCACGGCAGCGAAGTCGACTACGACCCGCAGCGCCTCAGGTAGCATGCCGGCAAAGGGAACCATGAGGATCGCGGCCTGCAGGACCGCCAGCACGACGATGCCGGTCACCGCATGCGTCCAGGTCACGCTCGCCGCAGCGTCGCCAGGGGCTGGGGCCTTACCGAACACTGCCCGGCTCACCACGTCGATGGCGCGGTAGAAACCGTTGGCCATCACTTGGCTCCCAGATAGTCGGCAATGAACGCGGCGTAGACCGCCGTCAGATCCTCGACATCGGCGACCCGCACGTTCTCGTCCACCTTATGCATGGTCGGACCGGGCAGCCCGAACTCCACGACCGGGCAGTATTCGGCGATGAACCGCGCGTCCGATGTGCCGCCCCCGGTCGAGAGCTCCGGCGGGATGCCGGTGCGCCGCGCGATCGTCTCGATCAGCGTCTCCACCCCACCCCCGAGCGGCGACAGGAACGAGCGCGATGGCCGCCCCGCCACGGTGAATTCCACCGCGCAGCTGCGCGCGTCCTGGTTGCCGATCACCTCGTTGATCGCCTCGATCAGGCTCTCGGGCGTCCAGCGGTCGTTGTAGCGCACGTTGAAGCGCAGCAGCACCGAGGCCGGAATGACGTTGGTCGTCTCGTTGCCCACGTCGGCCGAGGTGAATTCGAGGTTCGACGGCGGAAAATGCTCGGTGCCGTCATCGAGCTTGCCGGTCAGCGCGCCGATCAGCAGCGCCGCCACCGGCAGCGGATTGTTGGCCTTGTCCGGGTAGGCAACATGCCCCTGCGTCCCGGTCACCCGAATCTGCCCGTTGAGCGACCCGCGCCGCCCCACCTTGATGCTGTCACCCACCCGCGCCGTAGCGCTCGGCTCGCCGACAATGGCGAAATCGAACCGATGGCCCTCAGCCTCCGCCCAGGCCATCAGCTTGTCGGTGCCGTTGACCGAGTCGGCTTCCTCGTCATTGGTGATCGCAAGCGAGATGTGGCCGGCGTCAGGCACGCGGGACAGCGCGGCAACGAACGCCGCGATCCCCGACTTCATGTCCGCCGACCCGCGCCCATAAATCGTCCCGTCGACGATCTCGGCAGCGAACGGCGGGTGCCGCCACGCCGCCGTGTCACCCGGCGGCACCACGTCGGTATGCCCTGCAAACAGCAGGTGCCTGCCGCCGCTGCCGCGCGTCGCGAACAGGTTGTCGACCGGATATGAGCCATCACCCTCGAAACGCAGGCGCTGGCAGCTGAACCCGAGCGGCGTCAGGGTCGCCTCGAGCACATCGAACGCCCCGGCAAGCTCTGGGGTGACCGAAGGTTGCCGGATCAGCTCTGCGAGAAGTTGGACGGGATCGATCCCGAGTGATGCGGGCATGTCCCGTCCGTCGTTCTGGTTACGCGGTCGCGGCCGCGCCGCTGGTCAGCGGATCGGGGCCGTAGTCATTGGTGCCGTCGGTGCCCTTGAGGAACCCGAGGACGACCAGCATGTAGATGCCGAAAATGCCGACCGCCGCGCCGATCACCGAAAACAGCATGCTCGGCATCGGTACCGTCACGCCCTGGATGTCGGTCATCGTGTAGCCCAGACCCAGTGCCTGGATCAGCAGCAGCACGACCGTGACGCCGAAGTAGATCAGCACGTCGCGGCCGGCATTGTTCTTGTCGTGCCGGCGCTTCACCGACAGGCAATAGGCCGGATAGGCGAAGATCAGGAACACCACGAGGCTGCCCCATGCCGAGGCCTGGATCACTCCGGTGGCAATGGTCGCGATCTGCGCGGGATCGGTGGTGTTGGCCATGATCGCCGCCATGTTGGGGCCGCCCAGGCCCACCAGCGGCAGGATGAGCATCGAGATGAGGATGTTGGCAACCGCCAGCACGATCGCGCCGATCCACCAGCTCTTGCGCGAAATCCGACCTTCGGTCTTGGTGTAGAGATACTGAAAGTCCATTATTCCCTCTATGGCTTCCCGCGGCGCCCTCATGCCGCAGGCGCGAGCCTAGTAGAGTCGCCGCAATCCTACCAGCCGCGCCGCTAGGCCGCGGGAACCGGGGGTCGGAGGGGATCGGGGCCATGCTTATTGGCGCCCTTCGTCCCCATCTGGAACCCGAGCAGGTAAAGCAGATAGAGACCACATGCCGACTGGATTGCGGTGAGCGCTCCGAGGACGTTGCTGAGCGTCGAGAAGGACGGCATCAGCATGGTCGTGAGCGACGCCCTCGTCTCCATGCTGGGCAGCAGGACCGTCGTGATGAACCATGTCTGCGCGATCATTGCGATAGCCGAGAGGACCAGGTAGGCCAAGAGGAGACGGCCGTTCTCGTTGCCATCGTGCAGGCGTTTCACCGACAGGCAATAGTAGGGATAGGAAGCCGCGACTGAGGTTGCCCCGAACAACCAGAAGAAGGCCGCCGGAGATAGAGCTGCACCACTGAACATGGCGGCCATTACGAAGGCGATCACCAATGCGCCGAGCACCAAGGCTCCCAGCCACCAGGCCTGCCGCGTAATCCGCCCCTTGGTCGAAAAGTAAAGAAACCCGACGCCCACCGCTGCCCCCGCCGCGACTGTATCCCGACGGCGACCCTATTTGAGAGTCGGCGGTATCACTAGTCCCGCAGCAGTTCGTTGATGCCGGTCTTCGACCGCGTCTGCGCGTCCACCGTCTTCACGATCACCGCGCAATAGAGGCTCGGGCCCGGCTGGCCGTTCGGCAGCGGCTTGCCCGGCAGGTTGCCCGACACCACCACGGAGTAGGGCGGTACCTTGCCGATGTGGATTTCGCCGGTCGCCCGGTCGACGATCTTGGTCGAGGCGCCGATATAGACGCCCATCGACAGCACCGAGCCCTCGCCGACCACCACGCCCTCGACCACCTCGGAGCGGGCGCCGATGAAGCAGTTGTCCTCGATGATGGTCGGGCCGGCCTGCATCGGCTCGAGCACGCCGCCAATGCCGACGCCGCCGCTGAGGTGCACGTTCTTGCCGATCTGCGCGCACGAGCCGACCGTCGCCCAGCCATCGACCATCGAGTTCTCGTCGACGAATGCGCCGATATTGACGAAGCTGGGCATCAGCACCACGCCGCGGCCGATATGCGAACCGCGCCGCACGATCGAGCCCGGCACGGCGCGGAAGCCGGCCTCGCGGAAGCGGTTCTCGCCCCAGCCCTCGAACTTGGATGGCACCTTGTCCCACCAGGTGGTGCCGCCGGGGCCCTGGATAACGGCGTTGTCGTTGAGCCGGAAGCTCAGCAGCACCGCCTTCTTCAGCCACTGGTTCACCGTCCAGCCGTCGGCAGACTTCTCGGCGACGCGCGCCTTGCCGCTGTCGAGCAGCTCAAGGGCAGTCTCCACGGCCTCGCGGACCGCGCCCTGCGTGCTGGAGCTGATCTCGGTGCGCGCCTCCCAGGCGGCATCGATGGTCTGGGCGAGATCGGCATGCGACATGGAAAGTGCTTTCGGATCGGGTGGCAGGAAGGCGCGCCGGACATTATCCGGCTCGGTTCGCCTGTCAACGATCCTTAACCCCGGCCATGACAAGCTCATCGCCTAGTTTCGGAGACTGCCAGAATGGCCACACGCGCCCATACCCCGCTTCGCACCTCGGTCGAAGACATCGATGCGGCAAAACGTGCGCCGTCGACGCCGCAGACCGAATCCGCCGCGTTCCGCCTCGCCTTCTCCGACGACGAGTTCATGACCTCGGAGGATACCCGCGGCATCCGCTTCCAGCTCGAGTATTTGAAGACCGAGTTCCGCCTGCGCGAGCACGGCATCCGCTCGACCGTTGTGCTGTTCGGCGGTGCCCGTATCCCCGAGCCGGGCAAGCCCGCCTGGGCTGCTCGCAACGAGACCCAGAAGAAGAACCTCGAGATCGCCTCGCGCTACTACGAGGAGGCGCGGCGCTTTGCCCAGTACGCCTCGCTCACCTCGCGGGCGCTAGGATTCCGCGACTACGTCGTGGTGACCGGCGGCGGGCCCGGCGTCATGGAGGCCGGCAACCGTGGGGCCGATGATGTCGGCGCACCGAACATCGCATTCAACATCGTCCTGCCGCACGAGCAGGCGCCGAACGCCTACATCACCCCCGACCTCTGCTTCAATTTCCACTATTTCGCGACCCGCAAGATCCACTTCCTGCTGCGCGCCCGCGCCGTCGCCATCTTCCCCGGCGGCTTCGGCACGCTGGACGAGTTCTTCGAGACGCTCACCCTGATCCAGACCGGCCGCATGGACCGGATCCCGCTACTGCTGTTCGGCAAGGAGTTCTGGAACAAGGTGATCAACTTCGAGGCGTTGGCGGAAGCCGGCACCATCGCGCCCGACGATCCGAAACTGTTCACCGTGGTGGATAGCGCGGAGGATGGCTGGAACGTGATCCGCGAGCACTACAATTTGCCGGAAGTGACGCTGGCCACTGGCTAGCGCTTCGGTGCGAACGTGCCGTCGAAGTGGTTGCGCAACTCACACCGGTTGCCGTCCGGATCGACGAAGCCGCCGATGATGCCCCAGTCCCAGTGGCTCACCTCGACCGCGATGCCCTTGGCGCGCAGCTGATCGGCCGCCGCATCCACGTCGGCGACGTTGAAGCGTAGCGTCACCGGGCTCTGGGCGCGTGACTTTCCCGTCGCTGCAGCTACCCCGCCGCCCTCGACCATGATGTAGCCATCGCCGAACTTCAGCGCCGCCACGCTCGCCGTGGTGAGCATCACCGGCAGCCCGAGGAGGTCGCGATA
Source organism: Devosia sp. P2_G7 (assembly GCF_056403495.1). NCBI lineage: Bacteria > Pseudomonadati > Pseudomonadota > Alphaproteobacteria > Hyphomicrobiales > Devosiaceae > Devosia > Devosia sp. P2_G7. Next base: position 144,922 of record NZ_JBFUFI010000008.1, on the reverse strand, counting down.
GAAGGCGAGGCAGCGCTCGAAATCCTCGGTGAAGAGGATGACGCCGGCTTGCTCGTACCAGCTCATGGCAGCTTTCTGAGGAATCCGGCCAGGTCCGCCGTCATATGGTGCACATGCGCCCCGCCGGTGCGTTCCAGTTCCCAGGCTTCCACCTGCTCGTGTGCAAACGCCTCGCCGGCGATCACCTGCACGGTGGTCATGCCGGTATCGTGCGGCACCACGAGGTTCTTCTCGAGATCGTCGAACATCGCGGCCCGCCGCGCGTCGATCCCGTGCTTGCGGAAGAACGCGTCATAGGCCTCGGGCAGCGGCTTCGGCCGGTAGCTCATGGCGCGGATGTCGAAGATGTCCTCGAACAGCTCGTCCGCGTTACCCAGCCGGTTCAGTACCGCCCTCGCGTGGCCCACGTCGCCATTGGTGAGAATGAACTTCCGCCCCGGCAGCGCACGGATCGCGTCGACCAGGTCGGGGTGTGCCGCGACCGGCGAATAGTCGATCGCATGTACCGTGTTGAGGAAGTGGTCCGGATCGACCTCGTGCAGCTGCATCAGCCCGTTCAGGGTCGTGCCGTAGTCGCGGTAATAGGCCTTCTGCAGCGCCCGCGCCTCGTCGAACGGCAGCTGCGTCACCCCGACCATGTAGTGGGAGATCAGCATGTCGATCTGCGCGAACAGGTTGCACTCGCGCGGGTAGAGCGTGTTGTCGAGGTCGAACACCCAGTCGGTGACGTGGGAGAGCGAACGGGGCGGAGGAGTAAGATCGTTCATCCCACCAATATGGCAGATAAGCCGCGAACTTTCACCCCGCGCTGATTGCAGGGCTGTGCACCGCCACCACCTCGACCTCCGCAATTTGATCAATCAATCACTTGATTGAAAGATTTCCCGGGTGTATGTGCCTGGCCTCGCCCGGAGCCGAATGTCGAAATGCCGATGTTTGGCGCGACATTGTCGGCGAGCCAGGAAATCCGATGACCCTCACCAGCCCGACCAGCAAGCGCGAGACCACCGACGATCGCCGCCGCGCCATCGCGGCAGCGGCGCGCGATCTCATCGTCGAGAAAGGCTTCGAGGGCCTCAGGACCCGCGATATCGCCGCGCGTGTCGGCATCAATGTCGCGACGCTGCACTATCACGTGCCCACCAAGGAGGCGCTGATCGGGCTCGTCGCCGACACCATGCGCGACGATTTCCGGGCCCAGTCGCTGCTCCGCCCGCGTGCCCACCTGTCGCCTGGCGAGCGACTGGAGCACGAGTTCTTCGACTTCCGCGAGATGTTCTACGAGCAGCGCGAGACCCTCGCGGTGATGTCGGAGCTGATGGAGCGGGCCCGGCGCGACGCCGTGATCCACGCCGCCATGCAGCCGATCCTGCACAAATGGCACCAGATGGTTGCCGCCATTTTCGTCGCCGGCCTCGCCGACGGCACCTTCCGGCCGGACCTCGACCCCGAGGCGGCCTCGAGCATGTTCATCGGAGCATTGGTCGGCTTCGGCCGCGGCCCCGATACCACCCCCCAGTATTTCGAACGGCTGTGCGCCGAGTTGCGCCGCGCCGTTCGCCACCAAACGCCAGAGACCAGGAACTAGCCATGTCTTCGCAATTCCACGTGCCGCAATCCAAGGCCGATGCCGATCCGCGCCGCTGGGTGGCGCTTGCCGTCCTGCTGCTCGCCAGCTTCATGAATCTCATCGACGTCACCATCGTCAACGTCGCGCTGCCCAGCCTGCAGCAGAACCTCGGCGCCGATCCCAGCCAGATCGAGTGGGTCATCGCCGCTTATGTGCTCGCCTTCGCGCTGGGCCTTCTGCCATTCGGCCGGCTCGGCGACATCGTCGGCCGCACCCGCATGTTCCTCATCGGCGTCGCCGCCTTCACGCTGGCCTCCGCCTTCTGCGGCCTCGCCCCCTCGATCGAGTGGCTGATCGTTGCCCGCGTGCTGCAAGGCCTCGCCGGTGCGGCGATGACCCCGCAGGTCCTCGCCATCGCCCAGGTCACCTTCCCGCCCGAGGAGAAGGGCCAGGCCTTCTCCCTGTTCGGCCTCAGCGCCGGCCTTGCCGCGGTTGCCGGCCCGATCGTCGGTGGGCTGCTGATCGGCGCCAACTTCGCCGGCCTGGACTGGCGTCCGATTTTCCTCGTCAACGTCCCGTTCGGCATCCTTGCCGTCGTCGCCGGCTGGTACCTCATCCCCCGCACGCCAGGCCATCCGACGCTGAAGAACGATTTCGTCGGCATCGCGCTGTTCGGCGCGGCCACCGTCGCCATAGTCTATGCCTTGGTCGAGGGCCACACCCTCGGCTGGCCGACATGGCTGTGGGGGCTGATGGGCGTTGGCCTGCTGTTCACCGGCCTCTTCGTCATCTGGGAGCGCCACCGCGCTCGCCTTGATCTGCCGCAGCTGCTGAATTTCAGCCTGATCAGCAATCCCAACTATCTGCTGGGCCTGCTCATCACCACCATCTTCGCCTCGGGCATCCCGGCGATGTTCATGGTGATCTCGCTGCTGCTGCAATCGGGCTACAACTTCACCCCGCTGATGTCCGGCCTCACCAACACCCCGTTCTCGGTCGGCGTGCTTGCCATCTCGCTGTTTATCGGCCGTCTCGGCCAGCGTTACCTGCGCACCCGGCTGGCGCTGGGCGCGGCGATGCTGGTGCTCGGGATCGGTTGGCTCGACTTCATCATCCGCGGCCTTGGCGATTCCGTCGACCACTGGACCTTCCTGCCGCCGCTGCTGCTGGCCGGCCTCGGTCTCGGCCTCGGCTTCTCCGGCCTGTTCCAGTCGGTGCTGTCGGGCGTGCCGCCGCGCGATGCCGGTGCCGGCTCGGGCGCGCTGCAGGCCTTCCAGCAGGTCGGTGGCGCCATCGGTGTGGCGCTGGTCGGGCAGATCTTCTTCACCCAGCTTTCCGCCGGCTTTGCCGCCGGCAACCCGCCGCATGTCGCCTTCGCCCAGGCTGCGGGGCCGGCGATCCTCTACCAGATCGTCGCCTTCGGGTTGGTCGTGGTGCTGGTGCCGTTCCTCAGGATCAAACGCCCGGATCAAGGTGCCGGCGCCCCGGCGGCGCCCGCGGTGCCGGTCGAGGCATAGAGCAATGGACAGGGCGCCCCTGCGGGCGCCCCTTTCTTTTTTGCCCGGCGAATGTCGATGTCGCCGTCGCTACCTCGACTAGCTGTGAAGCCGAAGGAGGAACCCATGCGCTATGTCTGCCTCGTCCACGTCGACAAATCGCTGATCGAAGCCGCGACGCCCGAAGAGCTGGCGGCGATGGATCGACAGAACCAGGAAACCAATAGGGCGCTCAAGGCCAGCGGCCAGTTCGTCCTCGATCTCGCCCTCAAGGAGCCGGAGACCGCGAGGGTCGTCCGCTCCCGCGGTGGCAAGGTTTCGGCTACCGACGGCCCCTACGTCGAAAGCAAGGAGCACCTGGGCGGCGTCCTGGTGATCGAGGCGCGCGATCTCGCCGAGGCGGCGGAGATCGCCGGTCGCGATGCCATGGCCCGCTTCGGTAGCATCGAGGTGCGGGCTGAAATGGGCCTCTCCTGGCAGCAGCCGGAGCCGTGACCGGCTCGGCTAGAACCCGAGGATGACGAAGCGTCCGACCAGCGCGGCGAGGCTGAGGCAGACAAGCCCGATGCCGAGGCCGACGGGCGAGCCCCAGCCATGCCAGCTGAGCGCCGTCTGCGCGTAGCGCCATTCTTCATCGGGGGTGAGGGGTGGGCGGTTGGCCATGTCGTTCTCCTTTACTGGGTTGGTTGGGTGAGCGGGGTGCGGTCGGCCCTGAAGCCGAACATTCGCTGCTGCGCCCTCACCCCCATCGGCATCACCACGGGCAGGATCAGGTCGCGGATGCGGAGGGAGAGCCAGCTCTGCGCGTGCTTCTGCGATCCGGCCATCCGGCCGATCTGGATGGCGGTCTCGACTCGCTGCCGGCGCAACGCCTCGAAGCGCCGGAACGCGGCAGCCGGCTCCGGCTGTTCGTCGAGGCAGGCGGCCAGCACCACGGCATCCTCGATCGCCATCGAGGCACCCTGGCCCGAATGCGGCGCCACCGCATGGGCGGCATCGCCCATCAGCAGCACGCGCAGCGTCGACCAGCGGCTCAAGCCGTCCATGTCATAGACCGGGAAATTGCGATCGATGCGCGTCACCGCGGCAAGGATCCGCCGATTGTCGAGCGGATCGTCCGCGTGCATGGCCGCGACCTTGGCCGCATAGGCTGAGGGATCGGCAACCGGCCCGGCCTCGTTTTCGGCGGCGGGATAGGTGTTGAACCACAGCACCGGTCCGTTCCCCTGCTTGAGGTAGCCGAAGAACGCCCGTTTGCCGAAGGTCATGTACATGACGCCATCAGTCGGGGCGATCTCCGGCACGTCGACCAGCCCGCCGGTACCTATGAGGCCGGAATAGCGGGGCGCCGGCAGCTCCGGGAAGCAGAGCCGCCGCACCGTCGAGCGCAGGCCGTCGCAGGCGATCGCCATGTCGAACATTTCGCGCGTTGATCCGGTTTCGATGGTGACGCCGGCTTCGGTTTCATCGATGCCGGTCAGGTCTTCACCAAGCCGCAGCATCACGCCGGCTGCTTCCGCCGCATCGAGCAGCGCGCCGCCGAGCGCGCCGCGTCCGATGGTGACCGACGGCGCGCCGAACGCCTCGCGATGCCCGGCGTAGTCCATCAGCCCCAACCGCTTGCCGTGCTCGTTGAAGATGGCAATGCCGCTGGTATCGAGGCCCGCCGCGATCACCGCATCGGCGAGGCCGAGCGCCCTCAGCGCATTGATGCCATTGGGGGCCAGCGTCAGGAACAGCCCGTCTGAGCGGATCTGAGCCGCGCGGCGCCGTTCGATGACCACCGGCCTCAGTCCCTTCTGCTGCAGTGCCAGAGCCAGCGCCAGGCCACCGATGCCGGCGCCGCAGATGGCGATCTGGGGATGGTTGGTTTTTGCCCTTGCGGGGCGACTATCGATAGGTGACATTGTACGAACGCCTTATTATTAGACAATCTAACAATTAGATGATCGAACAATAATGTCAACCCCCGACAAAGCCGCCCTCATCGAAACCCTCGGTCGCATCGTGGTGCGCTGGCAGGATGCCACGCAGAAACATGATGAGGCCGTGGGCGCCATCTACGGCCTCAACGCGTCCGAGCGGCTGTGCCTGAGCTTCCTCTGGCTCGGCCCGCAAACTGCCAGCGCCATCGCCCGCGAGATCAGGCTGACCCCGGCGGCGGTGACGGCGCTGATCGACCGGCTGGAAAAGCGCGGCTTCGTCCGCCGGCGTCCCGACCCCGGCGATCGGCGAAAAGTCTGGGTGGAGGCCGCCGAGGAGGCGCACCGGGTTACCGCCGAGGCCTATTTGCCATTGGGCGCGGCGGGCGAAGTTCTCCTCGCCAAATACTCGGTAGCGGAACTGCAGGTAGTCGAGGCAGTGCTCACCGAGTCGATGGCGCTGCAGGAGAAGATGACCGGCGAACTGCTGGCCCGGCATCAGAAGCCCTGATCGATCCGCCACGTTGGCAATTGGCTAACCATTGCTGACGAGTTTCCGTAAAATGCCACATAGCGGTCGCGGTGTCGGCCAACTGCGCCTCCATCTCGCGTGCACCAAACGCCAGGAGCCGCCGTGAACAGCCTCACCACCTTCGGCCTGACCGCCGTCGTCCTCTTCGCGCTGGCCACCGGCCTCGCCGCCAACGCCCGCGCCGCTGAGAACTTCATCTATACCGGCAACGGCGACCTCGAAGCTGCCGAGTCCGTGCTGGCGCGGCCCGACATCGAAGGTGCCCAGGTGGTCTACAACTGGCGCGCCCTCGAGCCGGCGAAAGGCGAGTACGACTTCTCCGCCATCGAGCGCGACCTGGCGCAGACCGGGCGGCTCGGAAAGAAACTCTTCATCCAGATCCAGGACCGCTTCTTCTCGCCCCTCGCCCGCAACATCCCCGACTACGTGCTCGAAGGTGCCGAATATGGCGGTGGGCTGGTACCGCAGGTCGACAACCCGGGCGAGGACAAGACTCAAGCCTATGGCTGGACCACCATGCAGTGGAACCCGGCGGTGAGGGCTCGCTACCAGGCGCTCCTGCAAGCGCTGGCTGTGCGCTTCGACGGCAAGGTCTACGGCGTCAACCTGCCGGAGACGGCGATAGACATCGACATGAAGGCCGACAAGACCGGCTTCAGCTGCGACGCCTACTTCGACGCCGAGCTGCAGAATCTCATGGTCGCCCGTCAGGCTTTCACAGCATCCAAGGTGGTCCAGTACGTGAACTTCTGGCCTTGCGAGTGGGAGAACGACCACACCTACATGAGCCGCCTGTTCGAGCTAGCCGCCGCCAACAACATCGGCCTGGGCGGCCCCGACATTGTCCCTTGGCGCAAGGGCCAGATGAAGAACTCCTACCCATTCTTCAATCAATACAAGGGCAAGCTGGATTTCGTCGGCATGGCCGTGCAGGAGCCGACGCTCACCTACAAGAACGACAAGACCGGCAAGCCCTTCACCAAGGACGAGTTCATTGCCTTCGCCGACGATTACCTCGGCGTCGACGCGGTATTCTGGAGCCTCGAAACACCGTGGCTGAAGCAGTAAGGGGCAGGGCGATGCACAACCGGACAACGTCGCGCAGCCTCCCGCACACCAGCCGCCAGCCGGGCGAGAGCCGCAACTCGCGTCTCATGGGACACGATCTGACGGCGCGGTCGGAAAAACCGAGCGACTGGATGGGGCTGAGCACCGGGTCACGGCCTGCGCCGTGACCGCCGGAGGAACTGCTCGCCCTACCGGACGATCAGCGTTCCGGCGCCATGCTCGGTGAACAGCTCGACCAGCACCACGTGCGGGGTCTTGCCGTTGAGGATCACGACGCCCTCGACGCCGTTGTCCAGCGCCTCGAGGCAGGTCTCGACCTTCGGGATCATCCCGCCATTGATGGTGCCGTCGGCGATCAGCGCCTTGGCATCGCGCATCGACAGCTCGGGGATCAGCTTCTTGTTGGCGTCGAGCACGCCGTCGACATCGGTCAGGAACAGCAGGCGCTTGGCGCCGAGCGAGCCGGCAATGGCGCCCGCAAACGTATCGGCGTTGATATTGTAGGTGTTGCCGTCGCGCCCTGGCGCCACCGGCGCGATCACCGGGATCATCTCGGAACGGGCGAGCTGGTCGAGCAACGTGCGGTCGACTTCCACCGGCTCGCCGACGAAGCCGAGATCAAGCTCGCGCTCGATGTTCGAGCCGGGGTCCTTGACGGTCTTGGTGGCCTTCTTGGCAAAGACCATGTTGCCGTCCTTGCCGCAAAGTCCGATGGCCCATTCGCCTTCGGCATTGATCAGCGCCACGATCTCTTTGTTGATCGAGCCGGCCAGCACCATCTCGACCACTTCCATGGTCCGCTTGTCAGTGACGCGCAGCCCGCCCTCGAACTTCGATTCGATGCCGAGGTTCTTCAGCATCGAGGCGATCTGCGGCCCGCCGCCATGCACCACGATCGGATTGACGCGCGATTGCTTCAACAGCGCTATGTCGCGCGCAAAGGCCTGGCCTAGCGCGTTGTCGCCCATGGCGTGCCCGCCATATTTCACGACGACGGTCTTGCCCTCGTAGCGCTGCATATAAGGCAGTGCCTGAGACAGGACGGCGGCGTCCCGGGAGAAGCTCTCGATATCGGGCATCTTGCGCTGTGTATCCATTGTGTCTCGTCCTATAGCGCATTCCGCCGGAGTCGAAAGCGCTTTTGAGCCCCGGCGCGCATCAACAAAACAAACACGAAGATTTCGTGACCGGCGGGGGCAGGGATAGGCATATGACGAGCCTTTGGCTAAGTTCGCGCCATGAGCAGCCCCGCGAGCGCCGAGATCGCCGACCTCATTGCCCGCATCGCGTTGCGGGATCGTGCGGCCTTTCGTGATCTCTACGACCGCACCAGCGCGAAACTTTTCGGCGTAACGCTGCGTATCCTCAAGGACAGAGCGGAAGCCGAAGAGGCGCTGCAGGAAGTGTACGTCAAGATCTGGCAACGCGCCGACCGCTATGTGGCGGGAGGTTACAGCCCGATCAGCTGGCTGGTGGCGGTCGCCCGCAACCATGCCCTGGATGCACTTCGGGCGCGAAAGCCGGTGAGCGATGATATCGACCTCGTGCTCGACCTTGCCGATGGTGGGCCTGATCCAGAACAGGCAACCATCGACAGTTCCGAGCGCACGCGCATCGACGGCTGCCTCGATGAGCTCGAGAGCGACAAGGCCGATTGTGTGCGCGGGGCCTATCTCGACGGCTTCAGCTACGAGGAACTGGCGACGCGCCACAGCGTGCCGCTGAACACGATGCGAACCTGGCTGCGGCGCAGCCTGTTGAAACTGAGAGAGTGCCTGTCGGCATGAGCACGGAAGGTCACAGCGGCGGTAGGGAAGACGACCAGGTCCTGGTCGCCGAATACGCGCTCGGCCTGCTCGAGGGCCCCGAGCTGACCGCCGTCGCGCATCGCATCGCCGCCGAGCCGAACCTCGCCATCGACCTCCGCCTGTGGCGCACCCGGCTCGCGACGCTCGACAACGAGTTCGCCGAAGTGACGGCGCCCGCCGGCGGGCTGTCCCGGCTGGAAACGCGGCTGTTCGGCGGCCAGCCGGAAGCGCGCGGCGGCTGGTGGAATTCGCTGGCGCTGTGGCGTGGCTTGGCCGGGGCAGCCGCCGCGGTCGCCGTGGTCGCCATCGGCGTCAACCTGTTGCAACCGCCACGGCTCGACCCGCAGATGTTCGCCAACCAACTGGTGGCTGCATTGAGCGAGCAGGGCAGCAATGTCAGCTTCGTCGCGCTCTACAACCCGATGACCGGCAGCGTCCGGCTCACCGCGCTGAGCGGCGATGCGGTGCCCGACAAGGACTACGAGCTCTGGGCCATCCAGGGCGCCAACGCCCCGATCTCAATGGGCGTGGTTCCGATGGGCCGCTCCGACATGAAGATGCCACCCATGCCCGGCGAGTTCGGCGAAGGCACCGTCCTCGCCGTCACCCTCGAGCAGAAGGGCGGTTCGCCCACCGGCGCCCCCCAGGGGCCCATCGTCGCCAAGGGCATGGCGACCGCGATCTGACCGGTCGCATCCACCAGCAGACGGCCCCCTTCCGGCCCCCCCATGAAGGGGGAGGTGCCGCATCGAGCATCGGGCACGACCGAACCACAGCCTCGACTCTTCACCTCCCCCTTCATGGGGGAGGCCGGGAGGGGGCCGTCTAGGCCAGCAACCCCTCCCGCGCGGCTACGAAAACTCCATCTAAGAAGTTTCGCCACCACCCCCAAATAATCCCGCCAGAAGCGAAATGTGATCCGAAACCGGCCGGAAGTTCCCTCCGTATCTCACGCTGTCCCGCCAAGAGAACAACGCGGACACTGCCAAAGGAAGGAACCAAACAATGAAGCTCTCCACTCTTCGCGCACTTGCCGTCTCGGCCATGCTGTCGGTCTCCGCGATCTCCGGTGTTGCCTTTGCCGAGAACCCGATGGTCGGCGGCGCGCCGATGTCGGAAACCAAGGACATCATCGACAACGCCGTGAACTCGGCCGATCACACCACGCTCGTCGCCGCCGTGAAGGCCGCTGGCCTGGTCGAGACGCTGAAAGGCGCTGGCCCGTTCACCGTGCTGGCTCCCGTCAATGCCGCCTTCGATGCGCTCCCGGCCGGTACTGTCGAGAACCTGCTGAAGCCCGAGAACAAGGACCAGCTGGTGAAGATCCTCACCTGCCACGTCATCGCCGCCAAGGCGATGTCGACCGACATCACCAAGATGGCGATGGACGATGGCGGTACCCACGAGGTCACCACGGTGGGCGGCTGCAAGCTGTGGCTGAAGGCCGATGGCGGCAAGGTCACAATCACTGACGAAGCCGGTGGCGTCGCCAACGTGACCATCGCCGACGTCGTCCAGTCGAACGGCGTGATCCACGTCATCGACAAGGTGCTTCTGCCCAAGATGTAACCTTCGGCACTGGCCCATCTGTCCGCCGCAAGATGGGCCTTGCCTGTTTCGTGTCCCGCTGGGTTTGCCTTGCGGGACACGAGCATTTGAATGCTCCTGGCCGACAGGGCGGATAAACTGCCGGCAACCGCTGAAAAGGCCTCATCCCATGCAAGTCGATCGCCGTACTTTTCTACTCGGCGGCACCGCCGTAGCCGCCCTCGGCGCGGCAGCGCTGATGTTCCGCCCGATGGGCGCCAGCCGCGCCGCGGAGGGCACTTTCGAAATCACGCTCACCGAAGAGGAGTGGAAGGCCAAGCTCCCGCCAAAGGTCTTCGAGGTGCTGCGCCACGAAGCCACTGAGGCGCCGGGTTCCTCTCCGCTGCTCAACGAGCATCGGGTCGGCACCTTCAACTGCGCCGGCTGCGAACTGCCACTGTTCGATTCCAAGACCAAGTACGAGAGCGGCACCGGCTGGCCCAGCTTCTATCAGCCGCTCGACAACGCCGTCGGCGAGGCCACCGACAACACGCTCGGCATAGCCCGCACTGAAGTTCATTGCCGCCGCTGCGGCGGCCATCTCGGCCACGTCTTCACCGACGGCCCGCAGCCAACGGGCCTGCGCTACTGCATGAACGGCCTAGCGCTGACCTTTACCCCCGCCGAGGGCTGATCCCGATCACCGAACTCTCCAAACTGGGGCTCGCACAGAAGCGCGGGCCCCTTTTTCTGCGCAACCCAGCCGCGCTGCCCGCCATCTTGCGTCCCCGCGCGAACCGATCCATTTCTCGTTCGCCATGAAGCTCACGATCATCCAGACCGGCGACGTCCCCGCCGCCCTGCGCCCCCAGTTCGGCGCTTACCCGCCAATGTTCAAGCGCATGTTCGACGAGGCCGGCCAGCCCTTCGAATACGAGACCGCGCCGGTCTACGACGGCGCCGCGTTCCCCGATGCGAGCAAGCTCGACGGCATCCTGATCACCGGCTCCGCCGCCGGCGTCTACGACGACTACGCCTGGCTCGATCCCCTGCGCGCCTTCATCCGCTCGGCCTACGCCGCCGATACGCCGATGCTGGGCATCTGTTTCGGCCACCAGATCATGGCCGACGCCCTGGGCGGTGACGTGCGCAAGTCCGAGAAGGGCTGGGGCCTCGGCCGCCACACCTACGAGGTGAAGGCGCGCCCCACCTTCCTCGCCACCGACCTGCCAACCCTCTCCATCGCCTGCTCTCACCAGGACCAGGTGATCGTCCCGCCAAAGGACGCGGAGGTGTTCCTCGGCTCCGAATTCACCCCGAACGCCGGCCTCGTCTACAAGAACGGCAAGGCCCTGAGCCTCCAGCCGCACCCCGAATTCCTCGACGACTACACCCTGGCGTTAGCCGAACTCCGCCGCGGCAAGGCACCGGACGAGGTGGTGGACACGGCGGTCGGATCGGTAGCAAAGCCGTCGCACAGCAAGGACGTTGCCGGCTGGCTAGGGGCGTTCCTCGCCCGCTAGTGCTCCATCAGCTGCCGGATCTCGGCCCGCAGCTGTTCCATGCCCAGCTTGGTCTCGCTCGACGTGAGGATCAGCTCGGGATGCGCCGCCGGGCGCTTGGCAATCGCCGCGCGCGTCTTGGCGAGGGCCGCGTCGAGTTCGGTCTTGTTCGGCTTGTCCGCCTTGGTGACGACGATCTGGTAGCTCACCGCCGCCTTGTCGAGCTCGTTCATCACTGAGGCGTCGTTGGCGTTCGGCCCATGGCGGCCGTCGATCAGCACATAGACGCGCCGGAGGTTCGGTCGGCCGGTGAGGTACTGGTGGATCAGCCGCGTCCACTGCTTCACCTTGTCCTCGGGCGCCTTGGCATAGCCATAGCCGGGCATGTCGACGATGCGGAGTTCGTCAGATTGGCTCTCGAAGATGTTGAGTTCCTGCGTCCGGCCCGGCGTGTTCGAGGTGCGGGCGAGGGCAGTGGTGCCGGTCAGCGCATTGATCAGCGACGACTTGCCGACATTGGAGCGGCCGGCAAAGGCAATCTCCATCCGGTCGGCCGGCGGCAGGTCGGCGATGCGCACGCACCCCTTGATGAAGACGAACGGCCGCGCGAACAACAGCCGCCCGGCCTCGATCTGGTCTTCGCTGAACTTTGCTTGTGTCTCGCTCATCGCCTTCCCATAGGGGAGGCGGCGCCGGAAGGGAAGGCTAGACCGGATAGCCGAAGGCGCGCTTCTCGAGGTCGCGCGCCACCAGCGCCTTCGAGAAAGCTGGCCAGTTGTCGACCTTGTCGGCGGCGGCCTTGATCCGGTCCTGCTTGGTGAGCCCGGCGACGGGAAGGCTCGCCGGCACCCGCAGCGTCACTCCGACCTGTGCCGCGGCAGCAGCGAAACGGCGCAGCGCCCATTCCGGTGGCTGGTCGAGATCGGTCTCATAGCGGAGGATCGGGGCTGGCAGGAACCGCCGGTTGAGCCAGTTGCGCCAGCGGTCGTACCAGCGCTCCTGCGCCTCCATCCACGCCGCGAAGTCGTTGGCATCGAGAGTGAGGCGGACGCCCGAGGTATCGACGCCCTGCCATTTGCCCAGCTCGATCGCCTTGCACCAGCTGACATAGGCATCGATCTGGCGGCGGACGACGAAGATCACCCGTGTGCCTGGGCGCGACAGCACCAGCTGCTCCACCGTCTCGGCTTCGAGTGTATCGTGCCAGAGCTTGAAGGTGAGGACCCGCTTGCGTTCGGCCTGCGCTTCGGCCGCCGCGCGCTCGAGCACGTTGTCCGGCTCGATGCGCTCCGCAAGGCTCTCGAACAGTTCGGGGAAGGTCTTCAACTCGGCGAAGTTGCCGCCGAGCTGCATCAGGTGGTTGGCCCCGGTGCGGGGCCCGGTGATCAGGCAGATGGTGTCCAGCACCTGATCACCCTTGTTGCGTCAGCTCGCCTTGCCGTCCGCGGCCTTCGGCTTGCGCTTGAAGGTGGCGGCGATGTTGCTGAGCAGGTTCACCTCGGCGCCGTGGCGCTTCATGATGAAATACTGCTGCGTCACCGAGAGCAGGTTGTTCCAGGCCCAGTAGATTACGAGGCCGGCGGGGAACGAGCCCAGCATGAAGGTGAAGATGATCGGCATCCAGTTGAAGATCATCGCCTGCGTCGGATCCGGCGGCGGCGGGTTGAGCTTCATCTGCACCCACATGGTGATGCCCATGAGCAGCGGCCAGACGCCGAGGTGCAGCAGGTTGCCGACGAACGGCAGCGTGGTGGGGTTCCACGGGATCAGGCCGAACAGCGTGAAGATGTTGGTCGGATCGGGCGCCGCGAGATCGACGATCCAGCCGAAGAACGGCGCGTGGCGCATCTCGAGCGAGATGAAGATGACGGTGTAGAGCGAGAAGAACACCGGAATCTGGATCAGCACCGGCCAGCAGCCGCTGAGCGGGTTGATCTTCTCTTTCTTGTAGAGCTCCATCATCGCCTGCTGCTGGGCAGGACGATCTTCCTTGAAGCGTTCCTGGATCGCCTTCATTTCCGGCTGCACGCGCCGCATCGCCGCCATCGAGGCGTAGGAGCGGTTGGCCAGCGGGAAGAACAGCGCCTTGACGATGACGGTCACCCCGAGGATCGCGAGGCCGAAATTGCCAAGGATGCCGTAGAGGAACTGGATCAGCTCGAACATCGGGCGGGTGATGAAGTGCAGCCAGCCCCAGTCGATCAGCAGCTCGAGCCGATCGAAGCCGTAATTCTTGTCGTAGGCATCGATGATGCGCGTCTGCTTGGCGCCGGCGAACACGAAGGACTTCGATTCGGCCTTGCCGCCCGCCGGCACGACCACCGGGGTGCTCTCGACGAAGCTGGTCTGGAAGATATCGAGCGCGCCGGACAACGACCGCGAGAAGCGCGCATTGAGCGGCTTGCCGGGTTCCGACAGCACGGCCGTCGCCCAGTATTTGTCGGTGATGCCGAGCCAGCCACCGGTCGGGCTGGTATAGTCCACCGGCTCGTTGGCCTTGAGGTCAGAGTACTTCTTCGACACTAGGTTGTTGGGTCCGAGCACGCCGAGCGGGCCTTCGTGCTGGACAAAGAAGTTCTGCACGTGCGGGATGCCCTGCCGCACGATGCGCGAGTAGGGGTAAAGCGCCACATCGCCGCCGGTCTTGTTCTCGACCGACTGGGTGATGGTGAACAGGTAGTTCTCATCGACGCCGACCGTGCGGCGGAAGATGAGCCCGGCGCCATTGTCCCATACCAGCGTCACCGGCGTCGCAGTCGTGACGGTCTGGTTGTCGCCCTCGACGGCCCAGACCGTGTCGGCGCCCGGGAGCACCGTGGTCGCACTGCCTACGGGCGCCCAGCCTTGCTCGACATAATACCCACCCGGCGCACCCGGCGGGATCAGCAGAGTGACGATCGGGGAGCTGGCGTCGACTGTCTCGGTGTAGCGCTTGAGCTGCAGGTCATCGAGGCGGCCGCCAGTGAGGGCGACCGAGCCGCTGAGCGCCGGGGTATCGATCTTGATGCGCGGCGTCGCGACCAGCGCGGCGTTGCGGTCGGCAAAGGTGGCATTGCCGACGCCCTCGCCAACTGCGGCGGGGGCCGTACCATTGGCTGCGGGCGTCGCGAGGCTGGTGTCCGTCGCGGCAGGCGCACCGGCCTGCTGCTGCGCCGCCTGCTCGAGGGCGGCGCGCTTCTGCGCCTGCTCCAGCTGTGGTCCGGCAATGAAGAACTGCCATCCGAACAGCACCACGACGCTGAGCACGATCGCAATGATCATGTTGCGGTTGTTTTCGGACTGCATCAGCTCTTCTTCTTCAGATGAATCTTGGAAATGGCGGCACCGAGGTCATCGACCAACTGGCCGTACGGAATGCTCAACGCCTCGCGGCGCCCGACGAGCACGTAGTCATGTTGGGGTTCGAACCCGCTGGCGCAAGCCTTGGCGGCCGCCCGGAGGCGACGGCGAATACGATTGCGCTGTGGCGAATTGCCCATCTGTTTGGTGACCGTGAAGCCGATACCCGGCTCCTCGAGGTCACGCGCGTTCGCCTGTAGCGAAAACGCAGAGCGCCCGACGCGCTTGCCTCGGGCGGCTCCCAGAAATTCGGACCGGTTCTTGAGGCGCCGCAAAGCGACCTCCTGCGGCAAAGCGCTTTCGTGCGGCAAAGCGCTTTCCTGCGGGTTGGCCGTGTTCACGGCCAATGCCTTAGGCCGAGAGCTTGGCGCGGCCGACAGCGCGGCGGCGGTTCAGGATCTTGCGGCCGTTCTTGGTCGCCATGCGGGCGCGGAAGCCGTGGCGACGGGTACGAACGAGTACGCTCGGCTGGAAAGTGCGTTTCGACATACGATCTGACCACGCCGGCGCGCGGTTCCTCTTATTCTTGACTGCAGCAAGGTGCTTGCCGGTCGAGCCCTCGAAAGGGCGCCTACGGCAGATTGGGGCGGCTTATAGGGAATTGGTTCGGTGAAGTCAACGCGACGGCGCTGCGGCAGAAAGGCTTTTCCGGGCGACGAAAACTGCCGATTTCCACACTGGCTTGATCTCGCCCACTATTGTCGTGCACGAAGCCGGTGATAATGAGGCGCGGGGCCTTAGTCCCCAAGGCACCGAGAGGGCGAGATTGGCCGATATCCTTACTCCCGACCTCTGCGTCATCGGGGCCGGATCGGGCGGGTTGGCGGTGGCCGAACTGGCCCGCGCCTATGGTGCCTCGGTGGTGCTGGTCGAGAAGGCTAAGCTGGGCGGTAACGCCCTGAGCCATGGCGCCATCCCGGCCAAGGCCCTCGTTGCTGCCGCAGCCCATGCGCAGGCGATGCGCGACGGCGCAGCTTTCGGCATCACCGCCGAGGACCCCAAGATCAATTTCCGCCGCGTTCACGATCATGTCGATCAGGTGATCGCCGCGCTGTCGCCGCAGAACGCCGCCGGTCGCCTCGAAGCGCTGGGGGTTGAGATCGTCCGCGGCACGGCGCGCTTCATCAACCGCCGCGCGGTGACGGTCGGCGACATCGAGATCCGCGCCAGGCGTTTCGTCATCGCCACCGGTGCGAGACTGCCCGTGCCGTCGATCCCCGGGCTCGACGCGGTCCCGTATTTCACCAGCGAGACAATTCTCGACAACACCCGAAAGCTCACCCATCTTGTCGTCATCGGTGGCGGACCGCTGGGGCTCGAACTCGCACAGGCCTATTGCCGGCTCGGCACCGAGGTCACAGTGGTCGAGAACGGCCCCATGCTCGCCGGCTTCGACCCCGAGCTTGCCGCGGTAGCGCTGAAGCGCCTGGTCGAGGAGGGGGTAAGCCTTCGTCCCCACGCCGTCGTTACCGCCATCCAGCCGCGCTCGCTGGGCATCGGCGTCGCCTTGCAGAACGGCGAGGTCGACCAATTGCTGGACGCATCGCACATCCTCGTCGCCCCCGAGCGCATCCCCAATCTCTCCGGCCTCGAACTCGACAAGGCCGGCGTCAAGATGAACAAGGCCGATCCGCGCTTGCCGCAGCTGTCGCGGGGGCTGAAGACCAGCAACCCGCGCATCTACGCAGTCGGCGATGCCGCCGGCGGCCAGTCGGTGCAAGCGGCGGTGCGGCAAGCCCAGATCGTCGTGCGCCACGCGCTACTCGGCGTCGTTGCGCTGCCGGACGCGCTGCGGGTGCCGCGCGTCGTCTCGACCGACCCGGAACTTGCCGAAATCGGGCTCAACGAAGCCCTGGCGCGGACCAGGCATGGCGTCAATTTCCGCGTCACCCGCTGGTCCTACGCCGACAATGACCGGGCCCGAGCCACACGTGAGACCTATGGGCTCGCAAAACTGATCACCGATCGCTCGGGCCGCATCCTTGGCGCCGGCGTCGTCGGAGCCGGTGCGGGCGAACTGGTCTCGATGTTCTCTCTCGCCATGACGGGGGGGCTCCCTGCCGGCAAACTCGCCGAACTCGTGGCCCCTTACCCCTCGTTTGCCGAGATCGTCGTCCGCCTCGGCGAAGAGTTCCGCCGCGGCGAGACGCAGAAGCCGCTGGTCAAACAGTGGATCAGCCTCAACAAGCTGCTCGGGTAAGCGGTACTTGTCGTGTGTTGCCGCTGGAAAGCGGCGCCTTTCCCCGCTAATCATCGATCAATGGCCACAGCAAACCGCGCGATGCCGGGCCCGTTTTCGGGGCTCTCCGTCAAGATCATCGCCACCCTCATCGTGGTGATCCTGGCGGTCGAGGTGGTGATTTACCTGCCGTCGGCTGCCAACTTCCGCCAGAGCTGGCTCAATGACCGGCTGCGCGTCGGCGTCGTCGCGGCGCGCGTGCTCGATGCAGTGCCCGACGCGATGAACCTGCCGCGCATGCTGACCGACCGGCTGCTGACCTCCGCCGGGGCGCTCGCCATCGTCTATCGCCGCGAGGGCCAAAGCCAGCTGATCGAGCTCGAGAACGTCACCATGCCGCGCGAAGCGGTGACGGTGGACCTGCGCCAGCGCGACCCGGCAACGCTGATCCTCGGTGCGCTGGAGACGCTGGTGCTCGGCTCCAACCGG
The DNA here is from genome assembly GCF_056403495.1 of Devosia sp. P2_G7. Lineage (NCBI taxonomy): Bacteria > Pseudomonadati > Pseudomonadota > Alphaproteobacteria > Hyphomicrobiales > Devosiaceae > Devosia > Devosia sp. P2_G7. Next base: position 127,490 of record NZ_JBFUFI010000008.1, on the reverse strand, counting down.
ACCCTGCGCATCGTCGGCGAGGAAGACGGCATGCCCGACCGGGTCATCGAGGTGCTGATGCCGGAGGCCCCGCTGCGGACCGAGCTGCTGCTCTATTCGCGCAACCTGTTCTTCCTGTCCCTGATCCTCGCCATCATCACCTCGGCGGTCCTCTACGTCTTCGTTTCGCGCATCCTGATCGCCCCGATCCGCCGCCTGACGGGCAACATGGTGGAGTTCTCCGAAGCGCCCGAGAATGCGGCGCTGATCGTCACCCCCAGCGACCGGCGCGACGAGATCGGCATCATGGAGCGCGAGCTGGCCGACATGGAGTCCGACATCTACTCGATGCTGCGCCAACGCCGGCACCTCGCCGACCTCGGCCTCGCCGTGGCCAAGATCAACCACGACCTGCGCAACACCCTGACCTCGGCACAACTGCTCTCCGACCAGGTGGCCAATCTCGACGACCCGAAGGTGCAGCGCCTGGCGCCGCGCCTGGTGCTGTCGATCGACAAGGCCATCGGCTTTGCCCAGTCGGTGCTCGACTACGGCCGCCAGAGCGCCACCCCGCCGCGCCCGGTGCCGGTTGACCTGCATTTGCTGCTCGATGAAGCGGCATTCGATGCCGGCCTCGTCGGCCACCCTTCGATCCGCTGGACCAATGGCGTGCCCGACGCCGTCTCGATCTCGGCCGACCCCGACCAGTTCGCCCGCATCTTCGACAACCTGTTCAAGAACGCCCGCGAGGCGCTGGAAGCCGCCGGCAGCAAGATCGAGGCGCCCTATGTCGAGGTAGACCTGACCGAGACCCCGGAATGGCTGACCCTGTCGGTGACGGACAACGGTCCCGGCCTGCCGCCACGGGCGCGCGAGAACCTGTTCGTCGCCTTCGAAGGTTCCGCCCGCGCCGGCGGCACAGGCCTCGGCCTAGCCATCGCCCGCGAACTGACCGAAGCGCATGGCGGCAAGCTCAGCTTCGTCGACCAGCCGGTGGGCACGCGCTTCGACGTAACGCTGCCCCGCGCGATCCGTATCGCCTGACTGTCACGGACGCGTCAAAATTGTCGTCGCAACCCTGCTTGCAATGCTGCGGAACGCAATGTATGGGTCACGCCGTCCGCCGGAACACTATCCCGGCCGTGCGCGCCCTTAGCTCAGCTGGATAGAGCACCAGACTACGAATCTGGGGGTCAGGAGTTCGAATCTCTTAGGGCGCGCCAATCCTTCACCCGCTGCTGATATTGCGTCGCGGTCGCCACCGGCCGGTGGAATAAACCGACACCGCGAGTGTTACCCCTGAGAGCCCAGGGGTAAGCGTCCGCTCCCCGGTCCCTTGGGCCTAACCAAGGAGCCGTGATGTCTACCCAGGTCTACGTGAACAAGATTTCCGCCGCGGTTCCCGACCACGACGTCCACCAGTTCTCGCTCGGTTTCGCGAGCTCGCAACTGGCCGACGATCCGCGCCGCCAGGCCATATTCAATCGCATGGCGACCAAGAGCGGCATCGAGCATCGTTTCGCCTGCTATCCTTCGGCCGATGACCCCAATGGCCCGACCGTCGACGCCGCCGGCCGCTTCCGGCGCGGTGCATTCCCGGGGACGGCGGTGCGCATGGACCTGTTCGCCGAGGCCGCACCCGCATTGGCCCAGAGGGCAGTGGAGGGGCTCAACCTTGGCGAAGATGCCGCGCGGATCACCCACCTCATCGTCACCACATGCACCGGCTTCTCCGCGCCGGGAGTCGACCTCGAAATCATCGCACGTTGCGGGCTGAACCCGTCGATCGAGCGGACGATCATCGGCTTCATGGGCTGCTACGCCGCGGTCAACGCGCTCAAGCTGGCGCGCCACATCGTCCGGTCCACTCCCGAAGCGCGGGTCCTCACCGTCAACATCGAGCTCTGCACGTTGCATCTCAAGGAAACCACCGATCTCGAGCGCTTGCTCACCTTCCTCCTGTGGGGCGACGGCTCAGCGGCGGCGCTGGTTACCGCCGAGCCGACCGGCATCGCGCTCGATAGCTTCCATGGCATCGTCGCGCCGGGCAGCCGCGACCTGATGACCTGGACGGTGCGCGACGACGGCTTCGATATGGTGCTGTCCGGCCAGGTGCCCGCTGCCATCCACGAGACGCTCGGCACCGGCATCTCGGATATCCTCGGCAATCGCGGGCTGAACAATGTTGACCTCTGGGCCATCCACCCAGGCGGCAAATCCGTGCTCGACGCCGTTGAGCGATCGCTTGGCCTCGACGGCGAAGCGCTGCGGCCGTCGCGCGAGGTGCTGCGCAAGAACGGCAACATGTCGTCGGCGACGGTGATGTTCGTGCTGGCGGACATGCTGGAACATCGGCAGGCGGACCAGATCGGCTGCGCTATGGCTTTCGGCCCGGGTTTGACGGCCGAGACCTTCATGTTCCACACCGCCGACGCTGCCTGAAATGGCCGGCGTCCTGGCGCAGCGCCGGCTCACGCCGGAACTGCTCGACCACCTGCCGCCGACCGACGCGCAAGCGATCGGGTCGCGCCGCGACTTGGCCTGGATCAATGCCATCATGTTCCAGGCCGCCATCATGTCCCGGCGGTTGCGCAAGGACCTGCAGAGGCCTCCGCGGCGGATCCTCGAGATTGGCTGCGGCGACGGCGCTTTCATGCTGGCGGTGGCGAGGCGGATGGCGCGACACTGGCCCGACGTGCAGGTCGTGCTTCTCGACCAGCAGGACCTGGTTCCATCTGAGCGGCGACGGCCGTTCGTCGAGCTCGGCTGGCGGGTCGACACCGTCACCTCGGATGCCTTGGCCTGGATGGAGCAGCGCCCGGCAGGGGAGTTCGACCTCGTCACTGCCAACCTGTTCCTGCACCACTTTGATGAAGCCCAGTTGACCCGGCTGCTGGCCGCCGCAAGGCGGCTGGCCCCGGCGTTCGTGGCGACCGAACCAAGACGCGGCGCGGTGGCGCTGGCGGCAACCGGACTGCTGCGAGTGATCGGGGCCAACGCAGTCACGCTGCACGATGCCGCCGTCAGCGTCCAAGCCGGCTTCGCGGGCCAGGAACTGTCCCGCCTATGGCCGGACGCCGACCGCATGAAGATTCGGGAACGAGCCGTAGGGCCCTTCACCCACGTGTTCTCAGCAGTAGAGGCCGCGCCGTGAGGTACGACGCCATCATCATCGGTGGTGGTCCCTCCGGCGCCTCGACTGCGATCGCGCTCGCTCGGCAGGGGCGCGCGGTCGCCATTGTCGAAAAGAGTGCCTTCCCGCGCAGCAAGGTCTGCGGCGAGTTCATCTCGCCGGTGAACCTCGCATTGCTCGACCGGCTAGGGGTCGGCGACAGAGTGCGCAGTCTCGCCGGGCCCGAGGTGCGGCGCCTCGCCCTGTTTGCGGCGGGGCGAGGTATCGAAGCCATGATGCCGCGGGCCGCGTCCGACGCGTTCGGGCGGGCGCTCGGGCGCGATGTGCTCGATACGCTGCTGCTCGAGGTGGCAGCCGAAGCGGGGGCGACGGTGTGGCAGCCCTGGCAGGCGGTTGCAGCGTTCCGCGATGGCGAGGATTGGGCCATCCGCATCGAAAGCGGTAGCGAGCATCACATCCTGACCGCCCCGGTGCTCATCGCCGCCCATGGGTCGTGGGAGCCGGGCGGCCTCCCAACTCAGTCGAAAAAACAGCACCGCCCCTCCGACTTTCTCGGCTTCAAGGCGCATTTTCGGGATTCGGCCCTGCCGCCCGATCTGATGCCGCTGCTGGCCTTTCCCGGCGGCTATGGCGGCATGGTCTGGGCAGATCAAGGCCGGATGTCGCTATCCTGCTGCATCCAGCGAGATCAACTGGATACCATCCGCGCCGCCAGTCGGCGCCTGTCTGCGGGCGAGGCGGTCCATCAGCACATCCTCGCCTCCTGCCCCGGCGCTGCCCTTGTCCTGCGTGATGCCAGTCTCGATGGTGCGTGGCTGGCGGCAGGCCCCATCCGCCCCGGCATTCGCGCTTGCTACGCGGCCGACATCTTCCGCGTCGGCAACGTCGCCGGCGAGTCCCACCCGATCATTGCCGAGGGAATTTCGATGGCGCTCCAGTCCGGCTGGCTGCTGGCATCGGAACTGGCCGGTGTTCGCACGTGGGACGAAGCCGGGCGCGAGCAGGCCGGGCAGCGCTATGCAGCCGCCTGGCACAAGCAGTTCGCCCTGCGGATCCTCACGGCATCGGCGCTGGCTGGCCTCGCTTCCCGGCCCATGACCGCCGGCCTGATGCGCCGCTTTGTCCGCACCTTCCCCGCGAGCCTGTTTTTCGGGGCCCGCCTTAGCGGCAAGGTCGCGGCAATACCAGGCCTCGGCGGATAACAGCCCGAACGTTGGGCACCATCCACGTGCCGATATCGTCGAAGCGCGGCCTCTAGTGCTCCGCCGCGGCGGCCACGCGCACGAAATACTCGGGGTGCGCCGAGCGGATGACGTCGAGTTCGCGCATCACCGAGACGAGGTGCACCGCCATGCTCTCGTCAGCGCCCTTGGCGTCGCCTGCCTGCAGGCGGGCGAGGATTTCCTCGTGTTCGCCGACGATGAAATACATGTGCTCCTGGCTGAGCAACGACAGCCGGCGGATGCGGTCCATGTGGAACTTCGCCTCGCGCACGTCGTCCCAGATCGTCTCGAAGCCGGCCGCCTTGGCGATAAGCGCGTGGAAGCGGTCATCCGACTTGAGGAAATCCTGGTCGTCGCCGAGCCCCGCGAAGGTCTGCTGCAGCACGATCTCGCGCTTCAGGAGCGCCGCAATCTCCGGTGTCAGCCGCTCGGCCGCGAGGCGGGCGAGGGGGCGCTCCAGCGCCTCGCGGATGAAACGCGACTTGGCGATCAGGTTCTCGCTGAGCGGCGACACCACGGTGCCGCGCTGTGGCAGGATTTCCACCAGCCCGCGCCGGGCGAGGCGGGCGAAGGCTTCGCGCACCGGGGTACGGCTGACCCCGAACTCGGCGGCGAGGCGGGCCTCGGACAATTCCTGGAACGGCTGCAATTGCATATCGAGGATCTGCTGCATCAGGTGCTCGTAGACCTGGCTGGCGATCGAGCCGCCATCCTGGCGCGGGCTGTAGACGCTGTCGCTCCCCAACTCCGCTGCTGCCGTTTTCGCAGCTGATATCGCCTTGGGCGCCTTCATTGCCATTTTGCCGTCATTTGGTCCCCAGCTGCAGTCCAGCCATGAAGTACTTCCTCAGGGCGATGAACAGCAAGACCGTGGGGATACTCGAAATCAGCGTCGCGGTAATCACCACGTTTGGCCCCAGCGTCGAATAGGTGCCCTGCAGCGACTGCAACGCCACCATGATCGAACGGACCTCGATGCCGTTGGCGAGAATTGAGGAGAACAGCAGGTCGTTCCAGATGAAGGTGAACTGCAACAGGAACAGCGCGATCAGCGGGCCCATAGCGTTGGGCACGATCATCGAGGTGAACACCCGCCATTCGCTCGCCCCCTCGATGCGTGCCGCCTCGTCGACCTCGCGGGTAATCGCCGAGAACGAGTTGCGCAGCACCAGCAGCGGGAACGGGATGCAGATCGCTACGTAGACCAGCAGCATGCCGAACCAAGTGTTGACCAGTCCAAGCCGCTGATAACCGAACAGCAGCGGCACCAGGTACATCTGGAACGGGAACAGCGTGCCAGTGAAGATCAGCATGAACCAGCCGTTCGAACCCAGCAGGTGCAACCGCGTCATGCCGTAGGCCGCCGCCGCGGCAAACGACACAGACAGCACCGCCCCGACCAGCGCATAGCTGAACGAGTTCATCGCCGCCTGGCCGAGGTTGGCGATCGTCCAGGCCTGCACCACGTTGTCGGCGAGCGGCGCGAGGCTGTCCGGCAGCTCGAGCACGCCCTTCTTGGCGTACTCTTCGCTCGTCTTGAAGATCGTGACGAACAGGTAATAGAGCGGCGTCAGGTAGGCGATGGTGAGCGCCAGGATCGGGACCACCAGCCAGCGGCCGCCCTGGCGCTGCGTGCGCTTCTCCTTCGCGATCAGGCCCGAGATGAACGCCTTGTCGGTGATATCGACTGCCATGATCTGCCTACCGGATGTTCTTGCTGACGCGCGCCTGCACCACGGCGAGCAGCGCGCTGACGGTGATCACCATGGCGCCCAGCACCACGGCGACTGCCGAGCCATAGGCCCAGGCGCCGTTCGAGAAGCTCTCGTAATACATGTAGACCGCCAGCGAGAGCGTGCGCTTGCCAGGGAACGAGGTCGCCATCACCCACAGCAGGTCGAAGGTGGTGAAGCCCGCCGCGACGTTGAGAATGGTCACCACCAGCACCGTCGGCAGCAGCAGCGGCCAGACGATGTGGCGGAAAATCTGGAAGTTCGAGGCGCCATCGACCCGCGCCGCCTCCACCGGATCCTTGGGGATCGCGGCAAGCCCGAGCAGCAGCAGCACCATGGTGATGCCGACGGTCTGCCAGACGAAGGTGACGATCACCGAGCCGGTGATGGTCGCCGGATCGTACAGCCAGCCGAAATCGAACGGTGTGCCGGTGATCCCGGAAACGGCTGAGTTGAGCACGCCGCGCGGCGCGTAGACGTAGTACCAGATCGCGGCCACTGCTGTCGGCGCCAGCACGCGCGGCAGGAAGAACAGGCTCTTGAAGGTTTCCTGGAACGGGATGTTGCGCAGCAGCAGCGCCAGCCCGAGGCCGACCGCCAACGGGAAGATGACGGCGCCCACCACCCAGACTGCGGTATTGGACAGCGCTTCCGAGAAATACGGCAGGCGGAACAGCCGGGCGTAATTGTTGAAGCCGGCGAACTGGTCGAGCCCGGTGAACTTCTGCCACTTGGTAAAGCTGAGAATGACGTTGAACACCACCGGGGTGAGCAGGAACAGCGTCACCATGATCACCGCCGGCGCGATGAACAGCCAGGCGACGCGCGTCTGCTGCCAGGCGACCCGCCGTTCCCGCCGGCGCGCTTCCTTCAACACTTCCGGCGAGAGCAGGGCCGAGGCGGTGGCGATCATCTGAGGCGCTCCAAACGGGGTGCCGGCCGCGCCCGAGAGCGCGACCGGCGGGAGGAACTGGCTTACTTGCTGGCCCAGTAGTCGGCGTTGATGGTCTGCATGGTCTTCATCGACTCGGCCGCCTGCTCGGGGGTCGGGTTGAACATGAAGGCACCCATGGCAGCGACGAGGTCGCCCTGGATCTGCGACGGCACGGCTTCCCACCAGCGCACCAGGGCGCGCGGCTTGGCGGCAGCCACCATGTCCTTGTTGGCCTGGATCGTGGCGTTGGGCGCTGCGGCCTTGAGGTTGCCGTTGTAGACCTGGATCTTGGTGCCGAGCGCGTTGGAGGCGTCGACGCCCATCATCGACTGCACGGCCTTGGTGAGTTCAGGGTTGGCATCGAGCGCCGCCTTCGAGACGACGATCGGCGAGGCCTCGACGATTACCGACTGCTGCACGTCCGGCGACAGCGACGGCATCAGGAAGGTCTTGAAGTCCTTGCCCGGCTCCATCCCGGCTTCGGCGAACGAGCCCGAGTGCCAGTCGCCAATAAGGTACATGGCGGCCGTGCCGTCGACGAAGAACTTCTGGTCGTCCTGCTCGCGCGGGTCGGTGAAGTAGCCCTTGGCGTACATGTCGCCCCAGACCTTGAAGGCGTTCTGCACGGCCGGGCCGTCATAGGGCACGGTGCCGTCGGTCAGCCCGACAAAGGCGTCCGGATCGCCGCCGAGCACCAGCTGGCTGAACCAGATGAACGGCATCCAGCCGCCCGAGGTCGGGCCGTTGAACGGGGTGTAGCCCGCCGCCTTCAGCTTGTCGGCGTCGGCCATCAACTCTTCCCAGGTGGTGGGAGGCGCTGCGATGCCGGCCTTCTCGAACGCTGCGGTGTTGTAGAACACCACCCAGTTGGCGACGTTCAGCAGCACGCCGTAGGGCTTGCCGTCGACGCTGACCAGCTCGCGCTGCGCTTCCGAATAGTCGCCGTTGGCGATGGCCGCGTCCCAGTTGGCGCTGAGGTCGGCGGGAATGCCCGTCGCCACCAGGTCGCTCAGCTGCTGGCCGTTCCACCAGGTGAAGAACGCCGGCGCATTGTTGCCGGCGATCGAGGTCTGCATGTACGCCTGATACTTGTCGGTCGGCGTGATGTCCTGCACCGTGACCTTGACGCCCGCGGCGGCGCCGGCAGCGTCCATCATCGCGGTAATGCCCGGGTTCCACTCGGTCTTGTCCGAGTTGAGGATCAGGTCCTGGGCCTGCGCGGCGCCGGCTGACACGAGGGCAGCTAGGCCCACGCTAGTCATAGTCCTCATAAACGACATGTCTCTCTCCCTTGTCGTTGTTCCCGCTGCCCCTTAGCGGAGCAGCGAATTCTGGCTTCCGTTGTCGAAGACGTGGACGCGCGTGCCGTCGATGCGGAACCGCACCGACTGGTTCGGCTCGAGCGCGCGCGGGTGCTGCATGCGTGCGACGATCTCGGTGCCACCGAGGTCGGCAAACAGCAGGCTTTCGTTGCCGAGCATCTCGGCGAAACTCACTTCGGCGCTGAAATCGGCGCCAAGGTCGGGTCGAGTGCCGTGCCCCTCGGGCACGATGTCCTCGGGCCGGATGCCCAGCGTCACCGCCGTGCCCTGGGCGGGGAGGGCGAACCGATCCGCGGGCACCGGGATATCGAGCCCGGCCGCCCGGATGGTGTTGCCCGGGCCCACCTCAGCCTTCAGCATGTTCATCGACGGCGCGCCCATGAACCCGGCGACGAACATGTTCGCCGGCCGCTCGAACACCTCGAGCGGCGTGCCGATCTGCGCCACCCGGCCGTCGTTCAGCACCACGATCTTGTCGGCCAGCGTCATCGCCTCGACCTGGTCGTGCGTCACGAACACCACGGTCGCGCCGAGCTGGCGCTGCAGCCGCTTGATCTCGATGCGCGTCTGGTTGCGGAGCTTGGCATCGAGGTTCGACAGCGGCTCGTCGAACAGGAACACCTTGGGCTCGCGCACCATGGCGCGGCCGATGGCGACGCGCTGGCGCTGCCCGCCCGAAAGCTGCGACGGCCGGCGATCCATGTAGGGATCGAGCCCCAGCATCTTGGCCGCCTCGCCGCGCCGCCGGGCGATCTCAGTCTTTGGCACGCCACTGATGCGCAGCCCGAAGCCGAGATTGTCGGAAACGCTCATGTGCGGATAGAGCGCGTAGGACTGGAACACCATCGAGATGCCGCGGTCGCGCGACGGCAGGTCGTTGACCGGCTTGCCGTCGATCTTCAGCTCGCCATGCGAGATGGTCTCGAGCCCGGCAATCATCCGCAAGATCGTGGACTTGCCGCAGCCAGATGGCCCGACCAGCACCACGAAGGTGCCGTCCTCGATGTCGAGGTCGACGCCCTTGATGGCGACGTACTCGCCGTAGATCTTGATGATGTCCCGGAGGGTAACGGTTGCCATGGCGCCTCTTATCGTCCGGCTGGGTCGGCGTAGCGCATCTCGGGCTGGATCGAGTACCAGTCCGGGCGCTGCGGATCGCGGTCGTAGGTGTAGCCGCCGACCTCGCGGTAGTAGGCGGCGTACTGGGCGAGCTTGTCTCGATCGACCTCGACGCCGAGGCCGGGGCCCTTGGGCAGCGCGATCTCGCCATCGACGTATTTGAGCTTCCCGCCCACGATGATGTCGTCGAGCAGGTGGTGGTAATGCGCGTCGGCGGCAAAGCTCATGTTGGGCAGCGCCGCGCCCAGGTGCAGCATCGAGGCGAGCTGGATGCCGAGTTCGCCCGACGAGTGGACGCTGGCGCCGAACTGGAAGGTCTCGAGCACTTGGCCGGCCTTGTAGGCCTGCCGCAGCCCGCCCCAGAACGTAGTGTCGAGGAGGATCACGTCGACCGCGTCGTGCTTGATGCAGGCTGCGAGCTGCTCGAAATTGACCACCACGGTGTTGGTTGCGGTCGGGATCGAGATGCGTTCACGCAGCCGACGCATGCCCTCGAGGCCGAAGCACGGGTCCTCGAAATAGTCGTTGCGGATGTGCCCAATCTCTTTCGCCACCCAGATCGACTCTTCCACCGACCACACCGAATTGGGGTCGAGCCGGAAGCGGTCACCGGGCAGTGCGTCGGCGATGGCCGAGAACACCTCGACATCGTGCTCGGGGGCGAACACGCCGCCCTTCAGCTTGTGCGACTTGAAGCCGTGCAGTTCCTTCTGGCGCTTGGCCTCGGCCACCAGCGCCTCGGCCGAGAACTCGTCGCCAAAGCCGTTCTTCTCGTTGCCGTAGCGATAGAACAGGTAGCTGGCGAAGGGGATCGACTCGCGCAACGCCCCGCCGATCAGGTCGCAGGCGCGCACGCCCAGCGCCTTGCCGGCCACGTCCATGCACGCCATCTCGAGCGCCGCATGCACCTGCATGCGTGAATTGTAGAGGCTGGCCACCGGGTTCATGATCTTCCAGCGCAGCTGTTCCAGCTGCAGCGGATCATGCCCTTTGAGGTAGGGCAGGAGGCCCTTCACCGCGTTCTCGGCGCTCTCGCCGCCGCCGCCAAGTTCACCCCAGCCGGAGATGCCCTCGTCGGTCACCACCTCGACGATGGTGCGCACGAACCGCCCCCAATGGGCGCCCGACGCGTGCCGCAGCGGCGCCTCGAGCGGCACTGCGACGGTGGTGGCCTTGATGTCGACGATCTTCATAAGTGGTCTCAGCTTTTTCGGGGAGCGCCGGGGATGCGCGCCAGCATGCCGCCATCGACGCGCACGGTTTCCCCGGTCATGAACGAGGCCTTGTCGGAGAGGAGGAACGCGATCACCTCGGCGATCTCGCGCGGCTGGGCGCGGCGGCCGATCGGGTGCATCGCGTCGATCTCTTCGTCGAGCGCGGCAGGGTTGGGATCGAGATTGATAGCCCAGCGCAGCATCGGCGTTTCGACCGAGCCTGGCGCCACGCCGAGGACGCGCACGCCATTGGCGGCTTCATCCATCGCCATGCCGGTGACGAGGCCGATCAGCCCGTGCTTGGCGACGACATAGGCCAGCGCACCCTTCTGTGCCGCCATGCCCTGCACCGAGGCGGTCAGGACGATCACGCCCTTGTTGCGCCGCAGCTCAGGCATCGCCGCTTTGGCGACGTAAAAGCCACCGGTGAGATTGGTATCGAGCGTCTTGGCCCACAGTTCGGGCGTGGTCGAAACCGCGTCACCGTAGGTCTGGATGCCGGCGTTGTGGGAGACGCCGCCGAGCCCGCCGAAACGGTCCACCGCGAGCTTCACCGCGGCCTCGCAGTCGGCAAGATTCGAGACTGAACCAACCTGCACCGCATGCTTGCCGCCGAGCTCTTTCGCCGTCGCCTGCAGCGCCTCGGCGTTGAGGTCGAACAGCACGAGATCGCGTCCCTCAGCCGACAAGACCTCAGCCACGGCGCGGCCAATGCCCATCGCGGCGCCGGTCACCAGCACTGTGTTCGCTGCGGTTTTGGCTGTGTCGTTCACCGGCATCGTCCTCCCTTGCCAAGACGTTGTAGGTCTACCATACTAGTTGTGTCAATCGCCATCGATCCTGTATCCAAACGACAGGGTTGGCAAGCGCCGGCAGGGCGCAGGGGCGATGGCTGAGGAAAAAGGGAGGGAATAGTTGGCGGTCTACGCATTCACCGGGAGCCTGACGCGCCCGATGCCGCAATACGGCGCGGCCAACGGGCAGGGCATCACGCGGCTCGCGTTCGACGAGCAGGCGGGCCGACTCAGCGCCCTCGATCTCGTCGGGGGAGTCGACGACACCGCGTGGCTGGTGACCGATGCGGCGCGCGGCCGGCTGTACTCCACCTGCGAGATCACCGGCACCCGCGAGAGTGCGATTGCCGCCTACGCGGTCGAACCCGGCGGGCTCCGGCTGATCAACCGCCAGCCGACGCTTGGCAACGAAGCCTGCCACGCCAACCTCTCATCGGACGGCAAATTCCTGCTGGTCGCCAACTACAACGGCGCCAACCCGGCGGGCTGGCCGGACCATTCCGTCAGCGTCTTCCCCATCGCCAGTGATGGCTCTCTGCGCGCAACTGTTGCCAGCGTGCGCCACCAAGGTAGCGGCCCAAACGCAGCACGCCAGACAACCGCACACGCACACTGCGTCGTGCCGGCTCCATCAGGCGACATCGTCTACGTCGCCGATCTCGGCATCGACAAACTGGTGGCGTACCGCCTCGGAGCCGACGGTAGTCTGACGCACGAACCGGTACGCGACTTCACCCTGCCGCCCGGCCTTGGCCCGCGCCACCTAGTGTTCTCTGCCGATGGCCGATCCATCTTCATGGTCAGCGAGCTGATCCCCACCGTCGTCAGCCTCGCAGTCGACCCGGACGCGGGCGCTCTCACCCAGCGGGACGCCTTCTCGATCCCCTCGCTCGACGGCGGCATCGTGCAGCCGGCAGGCATCCTGCTGACCGCCGATAACCGGCATCTTTTCGTTGGTCTGCGCGTCTGCAACGAGATCCTCGGCCTCGCAATCGACGCCACTACCGGCGAGCTTACCCAGACCGGCCGCTGGCCCAGCGGCGGCGCCACGCCCCGCGATTTCGCCTTCTCCCCCTCGGGCAAGCACCTCGTCGTCGCCAACCAGGATTCCGACCGGCTGACGGTGTTCGCCGTCGACCAGTCGTCCGGCATCCTCTCCGAGCCCCTCCAGCATTTCGATGTCGGCACGCCGATGTCGGTCAAGCTCGCCGCCTTCTAGGCGGTCCACTCCTCCCAATCTCAACCCGATGATCCGAGCCACCCGATGATCAAAGAAATCCTCTTCGTCCATCACAGCCACACCGACATTGGCTACACCCACCCGCAGCCGGTGGTGATGGAACTGCACCGCCGCTTCGTCGACGAGGCGCTCGATATCGCCGAGCGCACGCAGGACTACCCCGATGACGCGAAGTTCCGCTGGACCTGCGAGGTCACCGGCGTGACCGTCGACTGGTGGAAGCATGCCTCGAACGCCGATCGCGACCGCTTCATGGCGGCGGTGAAGCGCGGCCAGTTCGAAGTGGCCGGCATGGGCTGGCACATGACTCCGCTGATGGACCACTCGATGGTGGTCGACGTGCTGCGCCCGGTGAAGTTCTTCCGCGATCTCGGCATTCCGGTGCGCTCGGCCATGAACACCGACGTCAACGGCCTGCCCTGGGGCGTCGTCGATGCGCTGCTCGACCACGGCATCACCGGCGTCTCGATGGCCATCAACGAGCACTACGGCCACGCCCTGAAGCCGTGGCCGCGGGCCTTCAACTGGGAAGCCCCCGGCGGTCGCACCATCACGGCCTATAACGGCTTCATCTACGGCGTGACCTCGGACCGCAGCCTGCGCATCCCGCTCGACATGGACGAAGCACGTATGCGTGTCCCGAGCTGGGCCAAGCGCTTCGAGGACGACGGCTACCCGCATCCGTTCCTGATGATGCAGATCACCAACATCCGCTACCACGACAACGGTTCGCCGCAGGCCGCGCTCCCCGATTTCATCCGCCGCTTCAACGAGGGCAACGCTCCGTCGGGCGGCATCAAGCTGCGCTTCGGCACCCTCAGCGAGTTCTTCGACCGGGTCCGCGCCCAGCCCAAGGACAGCCTGCCGACGCTGCGCGGCGACTGGACCGACTGGTGGAATTTTGGCGCCGGCAGCACGGCGCATGAGACGGCGCAGGCGCTTCGCGGCCAGCGCGATCTTGATGCAGCCCTCGCCGGCGAAGCCTGGCACCCGGGCGAGGAGCCACGCCGCCGCGCCATGCTGCACGATGTCGCCCGCAACGGCCTCGCGCTCTATGCCGAGCACACCTGGGGCGCCGATCGCTCGATCAGCCACCCGTATTCACCCGAGACCCGCACCCAGCAGCTGCTGAAGCTGGTCACCGCGGCCGAAGGCGCCAGCGTCGCCCGCATGCTGCGCCGCGATGCCCTGGAGCAGCTGGCGATCGACGCCGGTGGAGATGATCCGACCCTGCTGGTATTCAACCCGCACCCGTTCCCGGTCACCCAGTCGCTGCGGCTGCCCTACCTGCCGCCGCTTGCCGGGGCCCCCGACCCGAAGCGCGGATTCGGCCTCGAGGACCTGGTACCGACCGGCCCGTCCTCGCATCGCATCCAGCGGCAGGACGTGGTGATGTCGGACCTGAGCGACGAACGCGCCTACTGGACCAGGCCGATCGCCGTCCCCGCGCTGTCCTACGTGACGATGCCCGCCGAGGGTGTCGTGCCCAACGACAACGGCAAGCTCTCGGCCAAGGACGGCGTGCTGTCCAACGGCCGCCTCACCGTGACCCTCGACCAGCAGGGCGGCGGCGTCACCTCGCTGAAGCTCGACGGTGTCGAGTATGCCGGCGCTGCCGCCGAGAACCTGAAGTTCGGCGTGCCGGTACTGGAGCGGATCGCTTCCGGCATCCGCACCGACATGTTCGACGTGGTCGAGCTCGAGTCGCCCGATTGGCACAAGGCCTGGCACCTCGACTGGAAGGCCAGGCGGGACGTGCCGGCCAAGGTCGCCAGCACCAGCGCAATCGTCGAGCGCGGCAGCGCCAAGATCAGCCAGTCGTTCGAGCTGGCCAATGGCGACAAGGTCGAGGTGATCTACCGGCTGCTCCCCGATGACGTGGCGCTGTCGATCGACGCGGTGGTCACCAAGCTCCCGCTCTCCGAAGCCCACTCGATCTACCTGCCGATGCCGGCAGCGCTCGGCAGCGGCTGGGACGTCGACTACGAAAGCGGCGGCGCGGTGGTGAAGCTCGATGACGAGCAACTGCCCTACGCCAGCCGCCACTACATCACCACGCAGCGCTTCATCCGCATCGGCGACAGCCAGCGCGAGTTGACCGTCGCCTGCCCGGATGTGCCGCTCTGGCAGATCGGCGGCTTCACCTTCGGCCGCTTCGGCGATCCCGATGGCCGCGTCGTGCGCGAGAACCCGACGCTGCTCGCCTGGCTCACCAACAACTACTGGAGCACCAACTTCCAGGCCGACCAGGGCGGCGAAACCCGCTTCCGCTTCTGGTTGCTCCCCGGCGCACGGCAGGAGCTCGGCAATTCGGTGCAAGGCGCGCTGGCCCGGGTCCAGCCGCTGGCGGCCCACGTCTACGCCGAACGCGGCGCGGTGAAGTCGACGGCAGCCAGCCTACTCAACCCCGACCTCGGCCCGCTGCTGCTGACCCGCATCGAGGCCGACGGCAACGGCGTGGCACTGACCCTGCTCAACCCGGGCGGCGATACGGTTGAAGCGAGGATCGGCGCCGGCACGCTTGTCCCCGCCAAGGCCAATCGCACGACACTCTCCGGCGAAGTGCTGGAAGCACTGCCCGCCAATGGCGAAGTCCGGCTGAAGGTCGCCCCACGCGCCTGGACCCGCGTCGCCATCTACCCCGCATAAGCCGGCCTGCCGACGGAGGAACGCCATGAGCAAGATCAAGACGATCTACATCTGCAACCACGCCCACACCGATATCGGGTTCACCGACTATCAGGAGCTGGCGCTGCGCCAGCACGGCGAGTTCGTCGGCCAGGCTCTCGACCTGATCGAAGCGACCGATGCCTATCCGGCCGAGGCGCAGTATCGCTGGACCGTCGAGACCACCGGCCCCTTCCTCAAGTACCTGCGGCAAGCGAGCAAGTCCGAGATCTCCCGCTTCCGCCACTGGCACGAGCAGGGCCGCATCGATATCGCCGGCATGCAGTACAACATGACGCCGCTGCTCAATATCGAGCAGATGCACCGCTCGCTCTATCCGCTCCGGGCCCTGCGCGACGAGTTCGGCTTCCACGTCGAGGCGGCGATGCAGGACGACGTCAATGGCGTCTCCTGGCTCTATGCCGACCTGCTGCATGATCTCGGCATCAAGTTCTACACCGCCGCCATCAACCCGATCCGCGGCGCCCGTCCCAAGCCGTTCCCCGGCGCCTTCCGCTGGGAGGGTCCGAGCGGTAAGAAGGTGCTGGCCTGGAATGGCTACCACTACCTGTTCGGCCGCAGCCAGGCCGGTCTCGGCAACTGGGATCTGGTCGATCGGCTGCTGCCGCGCTGGATCGACGAACTCGAGAACGACGACAGCTACCCGTTCGATTTCCTCTACTGCGAATCCACCCACCCAGTGCGAGTCGACAACGGTCCTCCTGACGCGCGCATGCCGGATTTCGTCCGGCGGTGGAATGACGAGCGCAAGAACGTTCAGATGCAGTTCATCACCGTGACAGACTTCGGGCGGCTATTGGACAGCAAGTATGACCGATCCATCGGCACGCAGCGCGGCGACTGGACCGATCACTGGGCCGATGGCGTCGGGTCATCGGCCTTCGAAGTCGGTGTCAACCGCGCCGCGCACGAGATCGTCGGCATCGGCGAGAGCCTCGAAGCCTGGCGCCGCAGCAAGGGCCAGGGCGAGTGGTACGCCGATCGCGCCGCCGCCATCTACGAGTCGATGACGCTCTTCGACGAGCACACCTGGGGCGCTTATTCCTCCGTGGAGGCGCCACACTCGCTGTTCAGCCAGGCGCAATGGAACCGCAAGGCCGGCTTCGCCTATACCGCCGCCATGGAAGGCCACGGCTCGGTCGCCAAGGCCGCCAACGCGCTGGCCGCACCGCTCGGCACCAAGGGCCCGGAAGGCAGCTTCAACCTCGGCAACCTCGATCCCAAGGAGGCCTTCAAGCCCTCGGGGATCGATGAACTGCTGGTGTTCAACACGCTACCTTGGGAGCGCAAGGTCATCGTTGAGGAGCCCGAACCGCGCGGCGGCGCCGCCCCGGTCGGCATGCTCGACACCTTCTTCAACCGCCGCAGCACCTGGGGCGGGCCACGTCCTATTCCCGAGATCCGCCGCGTTGCCGGCACCATCCCGCCGATGGGCTACGCCTTCCTCGACCTGAAAAAGGGCGTGCCCTTCGGCGACCTCAAGGCCGACGGCGATACCATCGAGAACCGGCACTACCGCATCCGCATCGATGCCGAGACCGGCGCAATTGCCGAGTTCTTCGACAAAGCGCAGGGCCACGATTTCGCTGGCAAATATAAGGGCTGGGGCCCGGGCGAGTACGTCTACGAGACCGTGGACTCGCCCGATGACCGCCTCGCCATCGCCGATATCAGCTTCGACAAGCCGGAGTTCTTCACCGGCCACACGGACACGCCGTGGAAGCGTGCGACGGCGACGAAGGTGACCCTTGATCCTGCGGTGATTTTCGAAGGCCGCGCCTCGATCACCGTGCACATCGAAGCCCCCGGCGTCTCCGCCGCCAGCGTAGTCTACGCGCTCGATGCCGACACCAAATGCGTGGTGGTCGACTGGAGCATCGACAAGCTCGAGCATGCCAACGCCGAGGCGGTGTTCGTCGCCTTCCCGTTCAAGCTCGACGCACACAACTTCCTGCTCGATCTCAACGGCATCCCGTCGGTGCCCAACACGGACCAGCTCGATGGCGCCGCCAAGGACTGGTACCCGGTCGGGCGCTGGGTCGATGTCAGCGACAGCAAGCGCGGTGTAACCGTCGTGCCGCTTGATGCCCCCCTTGTGCATCTGGGCGGGATCACCACCGGCAAGTGGGACCGCACGCTCCAGCCCGAAGGCCCCACCATCATGAGCTGGGCCCTCAACAACCACTGGCTGGTGAACTTCAAGTCGGCGCAGTCGGGCCGCATCCCGCTGCGCTATCGGCTGACCACCCACGAAGGTCCGGCCGACGCGGCGGCCGCAACCCGCTTCGCTGCAGAGGTCGCAGTGCCACCGGTGGCGATGCGCGACATCAAGCCAACCGGCAAGACCAGCGACAGCTTCTTCAGCGCGGACGCGAAGTCGCCGGTACTGGTGACGGCCAAGCCGGGCGAGGACAGCGGCTGGGTGGCGCTGCGGTTGCAGAACCTCTCGGACACGGCAGCCACACAGACCGTGACGTTCACGGGCAATCCGGCGGCGGCACGGTGCGCCGACCCGATCGAGCATCCGGGGAAGGTACTGGAGCTGAAGGGGAAGGCCCTGACGGTAGAGTTGTCACCGCGCGAGATCCGCACGGTACTCGTGCGCTTCGCCCCGCAGGGCTGACGATCTCCCCGTCGGGATCAGGCGATCTCGGCGGGCTCAATCGCGATGCGATAACGCGTTATGAACCGCTCGCCGGCAGTGAACCGGCGGGCGGTTTTCGTTCCGCGCCGCGAGATCGGATTGTCGGCGACCGAAATCTGCGGGCCAAGATCGAACGCCGAGCAGATCGGCTCGAACCCCAGCGCCAGGTGCCGTCCGTTCCAGGGCGCCATCTGCCGGCCGCGATTGGACATCCACACCAGCGCGCTCGGATAATGCTCGGGATTCCACTCGAGCCGCACCCGATACCCCTCGGCACTGTTCCACAGGGACGCCGTGCCGGCCATATCGAGCAACTGCAGGATCTCCTCGGTCGCGTGTGGCAGAGGCACGCGGCTGACATCGAGCCGCGCACCATCACGCAGTGCCACATCGTGCCACGGCGACTGAAAGCGACCCTGCTCGAATATCGAGGTGTCATCGACCGGGCCGGGGAAGGTGGCGCCGGTGATGTTGCTGCCCACCTCGATGTGCATCGCACCGGGTTTCGCGGGCAGCCGGAACGACGGGTGGAGCCCTAGCGGCAGGGTGCAGTCAGCGCGCACATCGATGGTGAGTTCGAAATCGAGCGCGGTGGTCATGGGGTCTGGCGTGACCCGGCGATGGAGCGTCCGGATCGGGTGACTGTCCGGATACGCGATGCTCAGCGCAATGCTGCCGTAGCCGCCCGCCTCGAACGTCCAGTCGTGGTTAGAGCTGAACCCATGCGGATCGGTATCGACCGTCGGGCTGGCTGTCGCCCCGGGCCATTCGCCCTTCGCCGGGCGATCTCCATCCACTCCGAATGGCACACACGGCCACTCACCGCGCAACCGCTTCAGGATACCGGGCAGGGCCTCGCCGCCGGGCTCGTTCGCCCACGGTGCGATCTGGAACGGGGCCACCTGGCGGCCGTCAGGCAGAACGAACAGCGTCGGCCCGATCATCCCGCCGAGGCTCTCGACGCTGACCACGCCATGCGCCCAGACCAGCGATCGTGTTTCGCCGAGCTTGGTCATCGTTTCCCCCGTTTCTCTTTGCCGAGACAGTGGCGCATCAAGGCAATGGCGACAACCGAAGAGTGAGGTTTTCGAGCCGCTTAGGCGCCCAAATCACCGGAACCGGAGACGATCGCGGATGAGCAAATGGTCGACTGGTCACTGCTGAAAGCGGCCGGTACCATCCGCTCCTGCCGCTCGCCGGCGCATGATCCCCCAACGAGGCAAACACCCATGGATCGCAGCACTTTCCGCGGCATCTTCGTCATCGTCACGACGCCGTTCGCCGATGATTTCAGGCTGGATGAGGCAGCGCTGGAGCGGACCATGGATTTCTGCCTCGCGGCGGGCGTGCACGGGGTCGTCGCCAATGCGCTGGCCAGCGAGGGCGGCTACCTCAGCGAACCCGAGCGCAGACGGGCCGCCGAGGTTGTCGTCGGCAAGGCCGAGGGCAAGGTGCCGGCGATCGTCGCCGTTTCGGCGCCGCACCACCTGCTCGCCGCGGACTATGCGCGCCATGCCGAGAGCATCGGCGCCGATGCGGTGATGTCGCTGCCGCCGACGCTCCACCCGTCGAGCCCCGCCGACATCAAGGCGCACTACCGCGCCATCGGTGCTGCGACCTCGCTGCCACTGGTGATCCAGAATGTTGTCGGGCAGGGCGCCTCGGCGATGGGCGCGGCGCTGATCGCCGAACTGGTCAACGACATCCCGACGGCCCGCTTCGTCAAGGAAGAGTCGGGCTATCCGGCGCAGACCGTGGGCGAAATCATCCGGCTCTGCGGCGACAAGCTCGAAGGCGTTATGGGCGGCAAGGCGGGGAAGACCCTGATGGAGGAGGTCCGCCACGGTGTGTCCGGCACCATGCCCGCCTGCGAGATCGCCGATGTGCACGTGGCGCTGTGGAAGGCCATCGAGGCCAAGGATGACAAGCGCGCCCGGGACATCTTCCAGCGCCTGCTGCCGCTGCTCGATATGGAGAGCAACTACGGCATGCTGCTGATGAAGGAAGTGCTGAAAATGCGGGGCGTGATCCCGCACGCGGCGGTCCGGCAGTCCGGTTTCCGGGCGCTTGACGATGCCGCTCGGGAGGAGGCGGCGGCCATCATGGACGGGTTGCGGGACCTGATGCTGCCCGCTTACCCGCACCGCCGCTAGCAACAGACTGAACAGAAAAGCAGTGTTAAGCGAGGAGGAATCGTGACTGAAATCCAACTGGGGCGCATGGAAGACGCGGTCAGCACCCACTCGAGCCCATCGGAACTGCGCATCACCGACATGCGCCTCGCCGTCGTGGCGGCGAATTACGACTATCCGATCCTGAGGATCGACACCAACCAAGGCGTCTACGGCCTCGGTGAGGTGCGCGACGCCGGCCATGCGTCGAACGCGCTGCAGTTCAAGTCGATGCTGATCGGGCAGAACCCCTGCCACGTCGACATGATCTTCCGCACCATCAAGCGCTTCGGCAACTGGGGCCGCGAGGGTGGCGGTGTCTCGGGCATCGAGATCGCGCTGATGGACCTGATCGGTAAGGTCTACGGCGTGCCGTGCTACCAGTTGCTCGGCGGCAAGCACCGCGACAAGGTCCGCCTCTACGGCGATACCCCGACGCCCGACGATCCGACCCCGGAGGATTTCGTCGACGCCGTGCTGGGCCGCCGTGGTCGCGGCCTGACCTGGATCAAGTTCGACCTGCGTCCGTCACTGTTCGAGACCGGCGACAGCCCGCTGATCGGCAACGAGGCGAAGTACGACTTTGCTTACGAAGAGGGTAGGCCGTTCAAGGCGCCGATGCACGGTCGCGGCGTCAAGCTCACCGAGGCCACCATCGAGCGTGCTGCCCACGTGGTCGGCGAAGTGCGCAAGGCCGTCGGCGCCGACGTGCAGATCTGCGTCGATCACTTCGGCGAGGGCTATCTCACCTCCGACGAAGTGATCCGCCTCGGCAAGGCGCTCGAAAAGTTCGATCTCGCCTGGATGGAAGACCCGGTGTCGCGCTTCGACATCCCCGGCCACAAGAAGATCGCCGATGCTCTACTGACCCCGATCGCGGCCGGCGAGGACCTCTACCTGCGCGACGGTTTCCGTGAAGCCATCCGCACCCGCGCCTTCGACATCGTCCATCCGGACCTCTTGACCTCCGGCGGCCTGATGGAAACCAAGCGCATCTCCGACGATGCCGAGGAGGAGGGCATCCCGACCGCGCTCCACTGCGCCGGCTCGCCCATCGGCTTCATGGCCAACATCCACACTGCGGCCTCGATCTCGAGCTTCCTCGCCTGTGAGCACCACGGCCTCGACCTGCCGTTCTGGGAGAGCCTCGTCACCGGCCTTGCGCCCGACTACATGGCTGATGGCTACGTCACCGTGCCGGACAAGCCGGGCCTCGGCGTCGACCTCAATCTCGAGGCGATCGAGGCGAACCTCCGCACCCCAGGCACCATGTTCCTCCCCACCGACGAGTGGAACACCCCCAAGCTCGGCTTCTGGCGGCCCGACGACCGATGGCCGGAATGAGCCGATGAGGTTCACGGATAGTTTTGCGCTGAGGCGATCTGTCCGCTGGACTCCCGGACTTCATGCGTCTATCAGAACCGCGTTGTCGGGCTTCGCCGCCCGATGACTGAGGCCCAGCTGGAGTTCCACCTCCTAGTCTGGGCCTCTCTATTTCTGGCTCACCGGTCCAGTGGACCCGCGCAGCCGGATCTCCGGTTCGATCAGTACTTCAGTCAGCGGCAGCGCGCGGTTGCCGATCAGCGCCAGGATAGCGCGCGTCGTGTTCTCGGCGATCCGCTCGATCGGCTGCCGTACGGTGGTGAGCGGTGGATCGGTGAAATCGAGGATGTAGGAATCGTTGTAGCCGATGACCGAGATATCGGCCGGCACCCGCAGCCCGCTGCGGTGGATCGAGCGGATGGCGCCCAGCGCCATCTCGTCGCTGGAGGCGACGATGGCGCTGACGCCGAGCGCCAGGAGATCCTCCGCCGCGTGCCGCCCGCCCTCGATGCCGTAATACTGGCGGACCACGAAGTCCTCGGAGTTGAACAGCTCGCGCCGGTCCATTGCCTGCACGAACCCCTCGACGCGGCGATCGGCCGGCGTGTTGCCGAACGGGCCGGCGCACATGCCGATGCGGCGGTGGCCCAGGTCGTAGAGATGGCCCACGGCGATCTCGGCGGCGCGCCAGTCGTCGGTCGAGAAGGTCGGGGTCGGGGTATCGGGGAAGCCGCCATTGACGCCGATGAACGGCACCCCGCGCGACATCAGCAACTGCCGAGCCACCGGGTCGGAATGGCGCGTCGTGTTGCTCGACGACAGGAACACCACCGCCGCGACGCCGGCATCGAGCAAGGACTCGATGTAGTCGCGCTCCTGGTTGACGCCCGGGCACACCACCACCCGTAGACCATACGGGGTGATCTGGGTTTCGATCTGGTCGCACATCGCCCCGAAGATCGGGTCGATCAGATTGGGCACGAGGAGGATCACCACCTCGCCGTGCAGCGTGCGCTCGTAGCCGATCTTGCGCAGCGCCTGCTCGACCGCCTCGCGGGTCGCAGCGGAAACGCCGTACTTGCGGTTGAGCACACGGCTGACCGTCGCCTCACTCACCCCCGCCACTTCGGCGATGGCGGCGAGGCTGACATTGCCCGCAGGCGAGCGCGGGCGCTGCCGCGGTGGCGGCTCTTCCACGGGGCCCTTGTTATCCGGCAAGCGTGTCATGCCTCGTTACGCATCCGTTCCGATTCAGCCCTCTTTGACATCGAGCGTGGCGATCCCCGACACCGGAATGGCGAGTTCGCTGAGCCCGGGCTTCGCCTCGATGAGGAACCGCCCGGCCAGATCGCCCGTGACGCTCCGTGCCTCTCCATCAACACGTCTCGCGCCGCCAGTCCAGCGCACGACGACAGTAGCCTCCGCAGTCGCGTTGAGAACGGTGACCCCGTCAATGCCGGTGAGGTCGATCTCCACGACCATCGGCTGGTAGACGCCGACGACGAGCTTGTTCTGGTGTCGGGCCTGGATCACCGGGTAGTTCTCCGACGGCAGTCCGGCACTCAGCGCCCCAAACAGCACAGTTTCGCGTGTCCGCATCCAGCTCGACAGCACCGCGCGGACCGCCCGCCGCTGTTCTTCGGGTAGGCTCGAAAGCTCCATGGATAGCTGCGGCACGCCGAAATAGGCATTGAGCAACTGCCGCGCCGCGGGTTCGGCGCCGGCACGCGGATCCCACAGCACCGGGTCGGCATGCACCACCTGGCCGGCGGCGATCATTCGCGTGTCGACGATCGAGCGGCGGTTGAGGATGGCGTCGCCCGGGCAGTCGCCGGCGCGCAGCAGGTTGCCGTAAGGTGCGGTGGCCGGGCCGATATAGCTCTGGCGGAACTCGATCAGCACCTCGCTGAGCCCGGCGAGCCGCAGGCCCTCCTTCAACTGTACCAGCGTCGCGTGGATAGCCTGTCCGACATCCTTGATGTCGCCGGTCGTCTCGGTGCCCTGATACACCACGGCGCTATCGAGGAAGTCGATCTTCAGCCCATCGATGCCGTAGTCGCGCACCAGCCGCACGCAGGTCTCGACGAAATGCTCGCGCGATTGCCGGTGGCGTGGATCTAGCACCGAGGCCTTGAGCCCTTCCGAGTAGTGCGGGGCGTAGGGTTTCAGCCGCGCGGCCGCGGCGCTGTTCGGCCCCAGCATAAGCGGCGCCACCCACAGCATGACCGAAAGGCCGAGGCCGCGAAGACCAGCCACGTGAGCCCAGAGGTCGGGGAATTTGTCGGTGTCGGGAATCCAGTCCCCGCAACCCGCATACCAGCGGCCCGAGCCGAACTTCTGCCAGCCATCGTCGATGATCACCGCGCGGCACTCGAGCTCGCGAGACAGCGCCGCCTCGCGCATCACCTTTTCGGCGTCGACCGCCTGCGAGTAGGTGTACCAGGTGCTGTAGACCGGCACCGTGCCGACATGCGGCACCGGGAGCGCCGCGCCGACATCCTCGCGCAGCCAGTCGCGGATCAGGCCGATGGCCTCGCCGTGGTCGAGCCCCGGCGGCGCCAGCGCCAGCCGCACCGTGCCCGGCCCCTTGGGATCGTGCTCGTAGTAGACGACAAAGCTCTTGTGCTCCTCGGAGATGCCGAAGCGCAGCACGCTTTCCTCGATCTGTTCGCTGAAGCCGAACGCTAGGATGCTCCGCCCGACCCGGTCGTAGAGGCAGCCGAGCGGGCTCGACGAGATGATGCTGGTCTTGTCGGTCCCCCGCCAATCTGGCGGCAGGGTGCGAAAGTGCCCGGCATTGGGATACCAATAGCCCTCGGCATCGCCGAGCGGCAGCTCGAGCGCGAAGCGGATCGGCCCGCCATCGCCGGTGATGGTAACCACGTCGAGTTCACCCACCCGCTCGCGGGCGGACAGGCGGCAGCCGGTGCCGATCGACACCTCCATGTGCGGGATGTCGAATTCAACGCGCGTCAACAGCGACGCATAGCCTTCCAGCAGCACGGTGCCAGTCTCCTAGGATTATTGTTTCACCGCCCCGGCAAGAATGCCGGCGACGAAATGACGTTGGAGGAAGAGGAACAGCCCGAGTACCGGCAGCACCGACACCATGGTGCCTGCCAGCAACTGGCCGTAATCGGTGTCGCTGACGCCCTGCAGCGTCGCGAGCGCTACCGGTACCGTGTAGGCGTCCGAAGTGCGCAGCACGATCAGCGGGTAGACGAAGTCGTTCCATTGGCTGAGGAACATGAAGATGCACAGTGCCGCGAGCGCAGGCCGCATGGTCGGCAGCACGATCTGGAAGAAGATGCGGAACTCGCCGGCGCCGTCGACACGCGCCGCCTGGATCATCTCGTCGGGCACCGACTGCATGGTCTGCCGCATCAGGAAGATGCCGAACGGCAGCGCCAGGTGCGGCAGGATCAGCGCCTGGTAGGTGTTGAGCCAGTTGAGCTGCACCATGATCTGGAACAGCGGCACCAGCGTCACCTGTGAGGGCAGCGCCAGCACCACCAGCACTGAACCGAACAGCAGCCCCTGGCCGGGGAAGCGGAACTTGGCGAAGGCATAGCCCGCCATGGTGCAGATGGCGCCGCCGAACAGCGCATAGAGCAGGGCGACGAGCACCGAGTTCTGCAGCGCCGCGCCGAAACCGGCCTCTGAGAAGAGGTTGGTGAGATTGGTGAGCAGTTGATCGCCCGGCATCAGGTTGGGCGGGTTGGAGAAGATGTCGCGCGTACGGTGCGTGCTGGCGACGATCAACCAGTAGAACGGCATCAGCATCAGCAGCGCACCGATGGTGACCACGACGGTGACGGCAAGGCTCGCGGCACGGGCCTCGGGGGTCTTCACGGTCCTCATGCCTGCTTCTCCCGCAAGAGCCGGAACTGGATCAGCGCGAGGATGCCGATGATGCCGGTGAGCACGTAGCCGATGGCCGAGGCGTAGCCGAAATCGAAGTACTTGAAGCCGTTCTGGTAGAGGTACATGCCGATGGTCAGGGTGGCGTTGTTGGGCCCGCCATTGGTCAGCACATAGGGCTCGTCGAAGAGCTGCAGCGTGCCGATGGTGGAGAGCACCACGGTGAGGGTGATGGCGGGCCGCAGCCCCGGCAGCGTGATGTGCCAGAAGCGCTGCCACGCGCTCGCGCCATCGATCTCGGCAGCCTCGTAGAGCTCGCCGGGGATCGACTGCAGCTGCGCCAGGTAAATCACCGCGCTGTTGCCGGTGTAATGCCAGGTCAGCGCGATGATGATCGAGATCTTGGCCCAGAACGGGTCGGCGAGCCATGGAATGCGCGGCAGACCGACGGACTCGAGCGCGAAGTTGACCAGCCCGTAGTGGTTGTTGAGCAGCGTCGAGAACAGGATGCCGTAGGCGACGAGCCCCATTACGATCGGCACGAAATAGGCGGCGCGCCAGATCGCACGCCACTTCAGGAGCGCGGAGCTGAAGGCCACTGCCAGCGCGATGGCGAGGCCCAGCATGATCGGTACCTGGATCACGAGGATCAGCACGGTGTTGCCAAGCGCCTTGTAGAAGATCGGATCCTGCAGCAGCCGCATGTAGTTGTCGGCGCCGACGAAATTGGTCTGCCCGCGGGTGATCTTGGTCAGGCTCAGCCAGAACGCATAGGCGTAGGGGTACACCTTGAACGCCAGGAACAGCACGATAACCGGGAGCAGGAAGAGGTATGGGGTGGCGCGAGGCGAAGCGCCACGCCAGCGCCGGCGGGGTCCCGGCTGCGAAGTCGATGCCGTCATTTTCTGGTTCTCACCGCCGGGAGGCGGTGGCAGGGAGCGAAGACACCCTGCCACCGACGCGCTCTGGAGGGAGCGCGTTGACACTTGAACGAGGGTGGGAACCCTAGTTCGCGACCTTGCGACCGGTTTGCTGCGCGACCAGGGCCGCAGCCTCATCGAGCACCTTCTTGGGGTCGGCGCCGCTCAACAGCACCTGCGTCTGGGCGTCGTCATAGGCCTTCAGCGCCCGGGCATAATCGGTGGTGTAGTTCACCGTCGGCGTCTTCTGGCCCAGCTCGTCGATGAAGAACTGGTTGATCTTTGCGCCGCCGAAATACTCGTTCGGCTGGACGAACCCCTCGCTCTCGAGCATCGGCTTGAAGCCCGGGAACATGCCGCCGCCCTCGTAGACCAGCTGCTGGCCTTCGAGTGTGCCCAGCGCGAACTTCACGAATTCCCAAGCCGCCTCCTTGTTCGGGCTCGAGCCCGAAACGGTGAGGTAGCTGCCACCCGAGATGGCTGCCGTCAGCCCGCCCGGCTCGACCGCCGGCGGCAGGCGCAGGCCCCACTTGCCAGCCAGTGCCGGTGCCTCCTTCGAGAACACCCCGGCTGCCCACGAGGCGGCCGGAATGACCGCAATGGGGATCTCGCCCTTCACCTGCAGCAGGAAGTTGTTCCAGCCACCGGGGACGTCGGCGACGAGCCCGGCGTCGTTGGCCTGCTTCAGCAGCGTCAGCGAGCGCACCCCGGCGGGGCCGTTCATGGTGATGTCGCCGGCGGCGTTGAAGTAGAACTGGTCCTGCAGCGCGGTCAGCAGCTGCCAGAGGTTGGCGGAGTCGGCGACGGTCGCCGCCTTGTCGAGCGAGATCAGCGAGGCGCCGGTGGCTTCCTTGATCTTCGGCCCCGCCGCCAGGAGGTCGTCCCAGGTCTTGATCGAGTCGATGTCGACCCCGGCCTGCTCGAACAGGTCCTTGCGATAGAAGAAGCCCGAGGTGTTGACCTCGTAGGGAATGCCGTAGACTGCGCCATCGGCACCCGAGCCGCTGGCCCACATGCCTGACGGGAACTGCGCTTCGAGTTCGCCAGCGCCCAGCTCGCTCAGGTTGGCGAGGCCGTTCGGGAACGTCTCGATGTAGTTGCCCATGTAGTCGATGCCGATGTTCATCACATCGGGCAGGCCCGCGCCGCCGGCCGCCATGCCGGTGGTGATCTTGTCCCAGATCGCCGGATTGCCGACGTCCTCGACCTTGATGGTGACGCCGGGGTGCAGCGCCGTGAAGGCGGGGATGGCCGCCGCGATGCCCTTGGCGGGGGTGGTCCAGCTCCACACCGTGATTGTGCCCGACAGGTCTTGGGCGGAAGTCACCGTCACCAGAGCCGCCAGAGCAGTCGTGGTGGCGAGGGCAACCCGCGCGGTGCGCCCAGCCGCCGCAAACAAACGTCCTACCGTGTTGTTCAGTTTTTCCTCCTCAGGATTCCTCAGTCCTGATCGGTGCCGTTCGGCTGGTGGCCAGGCTTCGCTGGCTGATTTTTCGTCCCGCCGTCGGGTCCGATCGTGGCCGAACGCTAACAGTCATGTTTCTATCTTGCAATGCTTTGTTGCAAATTTGCAGAAACGGCTGCAACCGACGCTGGGTGTGCGAGCGTCGGGGCCGCCAAAGCATCAGGGCCACCGGCGAGTTCATCGCCAGTGGCCCTGTGGTGGTGACTTCAGGGAACGAGGAGGGCTGATCAGCCGGCGTCTACTTCCAGCAGCAGCGTCGCGATCTCGAACGGACGCAACTGCAAGGTCACGCTGTTGCCGGTGACCTTTACGGGCTGGCCGCCTTCTTCCATCAGGTTCACGAGCTTTGCCGACTTGATCGGAACGCCGAAGCTGATCGTCGTATTGGCGCGGGCATTGGCGTGTTCGAACACGCGCAGCACCAGCGCATCGCTCTTCTCCGCCTTCTTCACCGTCTCCAGCGTCACGTTCGGCTTGTCCACCGAGGCGAAGGAGAAGCTGGTGCTTTCCCCGGCATTCGAAGCGCGCGCAGACGTATCGCCAACGACCGCGACCGGGTTGTTGAAGCGCTCGGCTGCGACCGGTACGTCGGCGAGGTCACTTACGCCGTCATGCACCAGGAGGGCATACTTGATGCGGTGCTCGCCGCGGTCCGATGCCGGGTCCGGGAAGGTCGCGCCGCGCAGCAGGGTGATGCGCACCAGTTGCTCCACCGCGTCGTAGCCGTACTTGCTGTCGTTGAGCAGCGCGGCGCCAAAATCCGGCTCGCTGATATCGACCCAGCGATGCATGCTCGCCTCGAACCGCGCCCGGTCCCAGCTGGTGTTGCGGTGCGTCGCGCGCTTCACATGGCCGAACTGGATCTCCGAGCGGATCTCCGAGATGTTGAGGTCGAACGGGAACTCGGCCTTGAGCACCGTCTGGCGCTCCTGCCAGTCGACGAAGGTATCGAACTCCACTTGCTTTGCGCCCGCCTCGAGCGACACGACCTGCACCACTTTCGAGCTCAGGTACTGCCGCTCGATGCGGAGCGCGGCGCGGTACGGGCCGGTCTCCACCACCTCGATCTTCGCCTTGTTCGCCGAGAGCAGCCAGAACTGCTCCTCGAAATAGCGATCGATGTCCCAGGCGTCCCAGTTGAGCGGCTTGTCCTCGTAGGCGACGAGCCGGTTGGCGGTCTCGCCCTCGGCGATCAACTCGCGGTTGTGCTGCTTGTCGAACACCGAGCTGATCTCGCCATTCCCATCGAAAGCGACGCGGACGAACTCGTTCTCGAGATGCTTGGTCGAAGCCGAAAGGCTCGACTTCGGGGCGCTGCCGCCGGTCACCAGCGAGGCAGAAGCCCAGCCGAGCGCCGGGAGGTTCGCCGGCGCCGCAAGCGTCGACCTGCCATCGGCGCTGATGAGCTTCTGCAACGGCAGTGCCGCACCGCCCTGCGCCAACGCCGAACCATCGGCCGCCCCGTCCACCCGCACCAGCGCCTTGTCGCGCGTATGGCCGGTGAAGTTGAACAGCTGCAGGCCGCCCTTGCCGGTCGGTGCGACGGCCTTCGCCGCGCTGTGCCAGGGGCCGTTGCCCGATGCGAGGGTCGAGAACAGACCGGCGTACTCGGCGTCGCTGTCGACATAGACCTCGGCGATCGAGGTGCCGGGCAGGATGTCGTGGAACTGGTTGATCAGCACCAACTCCCAGAACTCGTTGAGCTTCTCGGCCGGGTAGGGCGCCCCGCTCCGCATCGCCATGGCGCTGAGGAATTCGAGCTCGCGCAACACACGTTCGGCGCGCCGGTTGTTGGCCTTGTTCTTCGCCACATTGGTCAGCGTACCGCGATGGTATTGCAGGTAGAGCTCGCCGTTCCAGGTCGGGAAGCGCTTGGCGTTCTCGTCCATGCGCTTGCTGAGCCGCTTGAGGAACGGACCGATGCCTTCGAGCTTCACCTTCGGCGCGCCGGGAATGCCGCGTTCGAGCCGGGTGCCGCGCTCGATCATGGCGCGGGTCGGCCCGCCACCGCCATCGCCATAGCCGTAGCAGACCAGCACTTCGTCGTTCACCGACTTGGGCTCATAGCGCTTCCATGCGCCCATCACTTCGGAGACCGAGAGGTCGGAATTGTAGGTGGTGAAGATCTGCTCGCTGTCGAACTTCTGCGCCGTGATCAGCTGCGCCTTGGTCTCGGTCCCGTCGATGCCACGCCAGAAGAACGTGTCGTAGGGATGCCGGTCGGTATCGTTCCAGCTGAGCTTCGACGTGATGAAATACTCGAGCCCGGAGCGCTCGAGGATCTGCGGCATGTTGGCCGAGTAACCGAACGTATCGGGCAGCCACACGGTCTTCGGCACCACGCCGAAATTCTCGAGGTGGAAGCGGCGGCCGCGCATGATCTGGCGAACCATGGATTCGCCCGAGACAATGTTCGCGTCGGGCTCCACCCACATGGCGCCTTCGATCTCGAACTGGCCGTTCTTCACCTTGTCGAGTAGGCCGGCCCAGATCTCGGGATAGTCGGTCTTCAGGAAATTGAAGAGCACCGACTGGTTGTACATGAAGACGAACTGCGGGTACTCGGCCATCAGGTTGAGCACGGTGGCGAAGCTGCGGCCGGTCTTGTCGCGCGTGTGGATCACCCGCCACAGCCAGCCGACATCGAGATGGGTGTGCCCCACCGCCGAAATCGTCGGCTGCACTTCGGTATCGACCAGCTTGTAGATCTTCTCGGCGATCTTCTCGGCCGCCGGCAGCGAGGCCTCGAACTCGGGCGTCACGCCACCGCGCCGGTCCAGCGCGCGCAGCGACTGCTCGACGAGGTTTAGCACAGCGTGGCGGCGGCCGTCGTTCTGCGGCAGGCGGGTCGCTACTTCGAGCGGCGTCTGCAGGTCGAAGTACAGCTTCTCGGCGCGCGCATGCCGCACCATCAGCTCGACCTTGAAGCCGACCAGCGGCCGGTCGAAGAAGGTGAAGGCATTGACGAGAAGGACGCGCTTCGTCCCCGGCACCGCATCGCGGGCGATCACCAGTTCGTTGTGGTTGCCGTCGAGCGCCTGGGCGATCTTGCCGTCAAGATAGGCGAGGCATTGCGGATCAGTCGAGCCCGGCCGGTCCTGCCACTGCGAGGTGAAGCGCAAGACGAACGTCTTGCCGCGCGCTGCCTCGGGCACCGTCACTTCGGCGGCGAACCAGGTGTGGCCCTGGTGCTTGGCCCAGACGGTGGTCGGCGTGAAGTTCGGCCACTGCCGCCAGTCGGCGGCGAGCGCCGCGGGCGTTTCGATGTCGTCAGGCTGGTAGCGCCAGGCGAAGGCACCTTCGATCGGCGTCAGGATCTTCTCGTGAAGGTCGCGGCAGAGCCGGAACAGCTTCTCCTCGAGCTTGATGTCGTCATCAAGCAGACCGAGCTTGGTGGCGAGACTATTCATCGTTCTATCCTTTGACACCGACGCCGGCGAAACCCGTGTTCATGTTTCGCCGCAACAGGAAGTACACGCCGACCGCCGGCGCTGCGTAAATGATGGAGAAGGCCGCGAGGAAGCCGTAGTCGATGGCCCCCTGCTGGCCGAAGGCCGAGTAGAGCCCGACCGACATGGGGAAACCGGCCTCCGTCCGCGTGAAGATCAGCGGCAGCAGGAACTCGTTCCAGGCGCCGGTGAAGGTGAAGAACCAGACCACAGCGAGCCCGGCCCGCGACATCGGCAGCACCACGTGCCAGATGATGTGCCAGAGGCTCGCACCGTCGACATACGCCGCCTCTTCGAGCTCGATCGGCACCGTGTCGAAGAAGGTCTTCAAGAGCAGCAGCGTGAACGGCAGGTTGAGGATGGTGAGCGCGACGATGACGCCGTAGGAGTTCAGCAGCCCGAGCCGCTGCGCGGTGAAATAGAGCGGCACGATCACGCCGGCCGAGGGCAGCATGCGCAGCAGCACCAAGAGCCACAGGAAGGCGTTCTTGCCCGGGATGGTCATGCGGGCAAGCGGGTAGGCAGCCGCCGCCGCCACGACCACCGATAGCGTTGCAGTGCCGGCGGCGAGGATCAGCGAGTTGAGGAACTGCCGGCCGGCACTGCCGCTGATCGCCCGGATGAAGTTGTCGAAACCAAGCGCTGCCGGCATGCGCAAGGCGCCATTGGCCGTCGGATCGAAGGCGTTTGTGAACAGCCAGAAGAACGGGCTGACCCAGATCAGCGCCAGGAAACTCAGCGCCAGCGCCATGCCGCGGGAAGGGGCGGTACGTTCCATTACTTGGGCTCCCGGAGCAGGCGGACATAGAAGATTGAGAGCAGGCCCACTACCGCCAGCATGGCGACAGAGATGGCGCTGCCATAGCCGATCTTGCCGACCTTGAAGCTCTGTTCGTACATCAGGATGGCCAGCACTTGGGTCTGCCGGCCGGGGCCGCCGCCGGTCATCGCGTAGATCAGCGGGAAGTAGGTGAAGGTCCAGATGGTGATGAACAGCATGTTGGTCGCGATGTGCGGCCGGATGATCGGCAGGATCACCTGCCAGGTCCGCTGCCACAGCGTCGCGCCATCGACCTTGGCCGCTTCGACGATCTCGCGGCCGACGGAGTCGAGCGCTGCGATGAACAGCAGGTAGCTCCAGGCCGTGCCCTTCCAGACATTGGCGATGATCACCACCTGCAGGGCGAAATCGTTGATGAAATTGACCGGTGCGAGACCGAACGGGGTGACGACGAGGCCGTTGATCAGGCCGGTCGGGGAGGTGGTCGCCGACCACAGGAACGCCGCGACAATGTCGGGCAGCAGCCAGCCGAGCATGATCGAGACCTCGACCACCGTGCGCAGCAGCCCATGCTGGGTGCGCAGCGCCGAGGCGAGGACGAACCCCATCACGGTCTGGCCCACAATGGCCGAAAAGAAGGTGAAGGTGACGGTGGTGCCGAGCGCCTCGAGGAAGCCGCGGCGGGTAAACAGACGCTCGTAATTGTCGAGCCCGACCCAGCTCCAGTTGACCGACTTGCGGCCCACCAGTTCGAGATCGGTGAAGCTGAAGGCGAAGGCCCAGCCGGTGAAGTAGATCAGCGCGCCGATGAGGATGATTGCCGGCAGCAATCCGAGGAGCAGTAACCAGCCATTGGAGGCCAGCCAGGGACTTATCTGGCGCATGTAGCGTGATCCGATATACCAGGGCCTACGAAAAGGGCGGCGCGGGTTGGGAGTACCGCGCCGCCCCGGGAGGAGCGGGTGGGGGCCGCTCTTATTCGTAGGTGATGACGTTCTCTTCGCCGAACTCGTCGATCAGCGCCGCCTTGTACTCGGCGATCGCATCGTCAACGGACGAGCCGTCGAGGATCGCGGCCGTCATTTCCTGCACCAGCTTGGAGACCACCTGGTAGCCCGGGTAGGTGTCGCGGCCGGTCGTGTCGGCGGCCATGGCGGTTGCTTTGGCGAGGTACGCGTCAGCCGTATATTCCGGCGATTCCGAGATATCGGTACGGACAGCCATGCGCTTGTTCTTCACCGTCCAGTCGCCGAAATTGCCCTTGTCGAAGATGGTCGTCAGCAGCTTTTCGGCAGCGGCTTTATCCGCAGCCTTGGCATTGACGCCGATAGCCCAGCCACCCGAGATATTGGTGGTGGTCTTGGCGCCGGGCTCGCCCGAACCGGGCCACGGGGTCCACGCAACGATCTTGTCGCGCTCCTCGGTCGAGGGCAGGTTCACGCCGTTGCAGTCCCACAGGCACGCATATTCCCACGAGCCCGAGGCAAGGATGCCCATCTTGTTGCCGGTCATTTCGGCACGGACGGCAGCGCCGATATCGGTGGCGTAGTTGATCGCCTTACCGGCCAGCTTCTGGTCCTGGTAAACCTTCTTGTAGAGGTCGAGCGTGCGGCGCAGGGCCGGGCTGTCGCCCACCCACTTGCCAGCGTCCCAGTCGCGCAGCCGGTTGCGACCAGCTTCCGGAACGTCAGCGCCGAGCAGCGCCATGTAGAAGCCCTGCATGGTGGCGGCTTCGCCCTGCTTGGTGCCGGCCGGGATCAGGAAAGCGTTCTCGACGCCGGTCTTGTCCTTGATGGCCTGCGCAGCGGCGAGCACGTCGTCCCAGGTCTTGGGCGCCCACGGAGTAGCGATGCCGGCCTGCTTGAACAGCTCCAGATTGTACCACAGCATGCGCACGTCGGTGTCGGTGGGCAGCGCGTAGACATGGCCGTCATAGGACACCACGTCGAGCAGGCCCTTCATGTACGAACCGTACTGGTCCCAGGTCGTCGCCAGCTCGTCGAGCGGCTGCACATAGCCGGCGGAGGCGAGCTCGGACACCACGAAGCTGTCCATCTGGATCACGTCGGCAGCGGTGCCGGCCGACAGATCGAGCGCCACGCGCTCCACATAGCCGTCGCCCGGCAGCTTGATCGCCTCGACCTTCTCCCCGGTCGCGGCCTCGTAATTGGCGATGCCGGGCTCGACCAGCGAGGCCAGCCACTCGGCGTACATGATGCTCACCGCCTGTGCGGGGGCCGTGGCGGCCAGCAGGGCAAGCGCTGCCGCAGACGCCAAGAGAGTCCGTTTAAGCATGAATTCCTCCTCCAAATGTTTGGCGTCGCATCCCTCATGCGCGGGCTGCGCGGCACCTCCTGAGTGCGCGGTGAGCTAAGCGCATTTATTGCAACGTTGCAACGATTGATGCAGAATTGTCGGAGTGACGTACATCAGAATGAATTATCTATGATAGTTCAGATAGTTAGCGAAAGCCGTTCAGCGGAAATCTGGGGATTGATCAATTGTATCGATGCAATTTTCTGTGGTTCCCGGCATCCCGCTGCCGGTGTATGACGAGTCCGGGGCTGAAGAAACCACGATGACGAAATCCAAGCCACGTGCTGCTGGCGGCACCCGCCAGCGGGCGACGCTCAAGACCATCTCGGAGCTGACTGGGCTCAGCCTCTCGACGGTGTCGCTGTCGCTGCGCGGCGGCGCGTCGTTGAAGGAGGAAACGCGCCTCAAGGTTGCCGAGGCGGCGCGCGCCGTGGGCTATGTGCCGGACCGGGCAGGGGTGCGCTTACGGACCGGCAAGACCAACGTCATCGCCCTCGTGCTCGACGGCTCGGACGAAGCCATCGATTTCTCCCGCCACATGATCCGCGGCATCGGCGACGCGATCGGCGGCACCCGCTACCACCTGACGGTGATGCCGGAGTTCGACCGCAATCGCTCGGTGGAGACGGTGCGCTACATCCTCGAGAACCGTACGGCCGACGGGGTGATCATCACCCACACCGGCGCCCGCGATCGCCGCGTCCAGCTGATGATGGACCATGACTTTCCGTTCGTAAGTCATGGAAGGACGGAGTTCTTCACCCCGCACGCCTTCCACGATTTTCACTCCGAGGCGTTCACCGAACTGGCGGTGGAGCGGCTAGCCGCCACCGGCGCTCGCGACATCCTGATCTCGGTCGGCGACGGCACCACCAACAACTACCACAACATCGTCCGCACCTTCGAACGCGCCACCGCCCGCTTCGGCGTCAACGGCCGCGTCGTGGTGCAGGACAGCATCCGTCCCGCCTCGGCCGAAATGCGCCAGTTCGGCCGAGATCTCGCGGACAAGCCGGATCGGCCCGACGGCATCATCTGCGACAGCGAAACCCGCGCCATCTCGATGCTGTGCGGCCTCGAAGATGGCGGCGTGCTGCTCGGCCGCGACATCCGCTTCATCTGCAAGCAGACCTCGGACATCCTGTCGACCGTCTTCCCCAACGTCGATACCATCGAGGAAGACGTCTACGCAGCGGGGCTGGAGCTCACGCGCCTGCTGCTCCGCCGCATCGACGGCGAACCGGCCGAGTCGCTGCAGACGCTCAGCGAGCCCGTCGCCCACTGGCGCAGCTGATCAGAGCCGGCCGAGGAACTTCAGCACGGCCTCGTTGAACAGCTCCGGCCGCTGTAGTGGAGCGAAGTGGGTGACCCCGGGAAGGATCGCGAGCTCGGCACCGGGAATACTGCGGGCGAGGTACTCGGCATGCTCGGGCTTGATGAACTCGTCGCCGGCGCTCTGCACGATCGTCACCGCGACCCGTATCCGCGCGAGATCGTCAGCCGTGTAGTTCGGCTGCGTCCGCTGCATCAGCCCTACGGCATCGGCGAAGCTGCTGAACTGATCGGGTGTTGCCGACAGCCGTGCATAGTCCTTCACGTGCCGGCTGAAGCAGCGGTCGATTACCGGCGTCGCCTCGAACGGCAGGGTGCCGCTCGGATCCATGTTGCAGGCAAAGAAGAACACGCCGCTGATCCGCTCCGGCTGCTGGTCGGCCATGATCAAGCCGATGCAGGCACCGTCGCTCCAGCCGACGATGGCCGCCTTCTTGAGCCCCAGTGCGTCCATTACCGCGAACACGTCCGACGCCATCAGCTCGTAGCTGTAGGGCCGCTCATCGCGCGAGCTGTGGCCATGGCCGCGGCTGTCGACCACCACCACCTGACGGCCGGCATCGACCAGCGGCTGCACCTGGTGGCCCCAGTTGCCGGAGTGGCCCATGCCGCCATGCAGCAGGATCACCGCATCGCCGGCACCGAAGCTCGCGTGCCAGATATGCGCGCCGTCATTGTCGACATAGGCGGAGGTTCCACCCGGCGGCAGTTCGGCTCCGCTGGCCTCAAAGGTAATCAGTTCATCGTCGGTGAAGGCCATGTCGATACCCAATCCCTGCTAGCGCGTGATGCACTAGTCGATGCCTCCGGCGTGGATTCGACATTCCGGACACACGAAAACGCGCGGCCAGTTGGACGGGGTTCCGACAAGCCGTCAAGCGCCGCTCAGAGATAGGCGCGGCCGGCCACCCAGGTGCCCCGGATCACCGGCTGTCCACCCACCAGCCGCACCCGCAGCAGGTCAGCGCGAAGGCCCGGCTTCAGACGGCCGCGGTCGCTCAAGCCGATCGAATCCGCCGGGTTGGCGGTGACTTTGGCGATCGCCTCATACAGCGGCATGCCGCGATCGGCGAGGATGAACGGCGCATGCAACAGGCTCGCCGGCACATAGTCGGAGGTGAGCAGGTCGAGCAGCCCGGCATCGGCGAGGCTGGCGGCACTGGCATTGCCCGAGTGCGAGCGGCCAAGCACCACGTTAGGCGCGCCCATGACGATCTGCATGCCGAAATCGCGCGCCCGCCGCGCTGCTTCCAGCGTCGTCGGGAACTCGCTGATGGCGATGCCGTCCGCGTAGGATTCCTCGACATCGGCCACGGTGGTGTCGTCGTGGCTGGCGATGCGGATGTTGCGCGCCCGCCCTAGCGCGCCGATGGCCGCACGGCCCGGCACGACGTACTTGTTCTGGTCATCCCGCCGCCCGGCCAGGTACTCGGCGAACTCCTCGTCGGTCCACACCTGCGAGTTCTTCTTGCGGCGGAATTCGCGATAGAGGTGTGTATTGTGCCACTGCCGTTGGCCCGGCGTGTGATCCATCACGCTGAGCAGCCGTAGCGCCGGGTTGTCGATATGGCGCTCGACGATGCCGAGCAGCGCCGGGTCCGACAGCTCGCAGCGGAAATGCAGGTAGTGGTCGGCCTTCACCAACCTTGCTTCCCGCGCCTCGGTGAGCCCGGTGATCGCCGCGTCCAGCATCGCCGTGCGCGCCCCGCCGCTGTCATAATCACCCAGCGACAGCGCATCGAGCACAGTGGTGACACCGGCGCCCAGCATCTGCCAGTCATGCGCCAGCACCGCCGTCAGCGTCGACGGCCACCGCACGCCCGGGCGCGGCTGGAAGTGGTGCTCCATGTTGTCGGTGTGGAGATCGATCAGCCCGGGCAGCAGGTAGTCGCCCTCGAAGTCGATTTCGTTGCCGCCAGTTGCCGCATCACCAACCTCCGTGATCTGCCCATCCGCGATGCTGAGCGCCCCCTCGACAACGGCATCTTCGAGCACAAGGCGAGCGTTCTTGAGGGTCGTGTCCACGGCAATGATCCAAATTATGTGGGTGGCGCCGCAGCGACTCATGCTGTCGCGGGCTGGCGAAAATCGATGCGTGATATGACATGCCCATGACGAATTGACGTCAACCGGCAAGCTGCGCTGCTTCCCGCTTCGGCGTGCTGCGCCCCTGCTGGAACTCCAGCCGGTAGTGCCGCGGCGTCTTGCCCAGCCGCTTCTGGAACGCGTCGTAAAGCCGGGCCAGCGAGGTGTAGCCGCACTCGAACGCCACCTCGGCGATCTCCATGTCCGTATCGACCAGCAGCCGCATCGCATGCTGTAGCCGATGGCGGCGGATGTACTCGCCGATCGACATCCCCAGCACCTTCTGAAACGCCGCCCCGGCATTGGTGGCATGGAGCCCCGATGCCGCAACCACGTCGCGGACGCTTACCGGGCTATCGAGATGATCGTGGATGAACCGCGTCATCCGCTCGGCCATCGCCACCGCCCGATGCCCGGACGGCGACATCGCCGGGGCAGGGGCCCGGCCGCCCGCTCGCGCGATCGATTGCGACCACGACAGCCGCCGCACCCGCAACCGCACCTCTTCCTCGAGGATATGGCGCTGCGCCGTGTCGGCATACTGCCACTCGCGGGTCCAGCGCGCGAACATGTGCCGATCGCCCTCGTCATGCTCATGGCTGTAGAACACCTCGCCGTCGAGGATAGCCTGCCGGAAGCCCGGTTCGAGCGGCAGGCTGAGGAAGAACGATAGCGGCATGTAGGCGCAACTGAGCCGCTGCTCGTCGTCGACCGCCACCACCTGGTGCGGTGTCGCCGCCCAGAAGATGGCGAGTTCCCCGGCATTGAGCACCAGCCGCCGGCCGTTGATCAGGTAGGTGAGCTGGCCGGACCACAGGTAGTTGAGCTCGATATGGTCGTGCCAGTGGCTCTCGGGCATGGCATCGGCGAGATGCGTCTCGACGCAGAACTCGTGGCGCAGGACATCGATATTGTCGGACATCGGTACGTCGCTGGGAGTGGTGCGCGGTGCATTCGCCATGGCTTCCCTTCTCCCGTGAGGCAACGACAACCGTCACAATCGCTACTTTTCCGGAAGAATAACACCAAAATTTCGGAAGATTACGCGCCCGCTTTGCCGGACAGTACCCCTACGGCCGGACGGCGAGAGGGAAAGCGCTCTCCGGCATGACAGGGACAGATGGAGGGTAGCATCATGAAGGCAGTGCTTTCGGCCACCGCATTCACCGCGCTCGCGTTGTCGGCCACCGCGGGCCTCGCCGAGACCAACCTCACCTACATGATGTGGGGCGATCCGCCGGAGATCGCGGTGTGGGAGGCGATCGTCGACGAGTTCGAGGCCGCCAACCCGGACATCAAGGTGAAGGTCGAGGTGTCCGACTGGGACAGCTACTGGGACAAGCTGCGGGTGACCACTGTCGGCGGCAACCCGCCCGACATCTTCGCCATGGATGCGCCGCTCTACCCGGACTGGCAGTCGCGCGGCAGCCTGCTCGATCTGACGCCCTATCTCGCGGCGGCGCCTGAGACGCTGAACGGCGTCTATCCCGGCCCGCTCGCAGCCTATCAGTTGAGCGCCGGCACCTTCGGCCTGCCGCGCGATTTCCAGACCATCGTGCTGTTCTACAACAAGGCAATGTTCGACGCGGCCGGCGTGGCCTATCCCGACGACAGCTGGACCCTCGACGATCTCCGCGCCGCGGCGAAGAAACTGACCATCGACAAGGACGGCGACGGCCAGACTGACCAGTGGGGCCTCGGCACGGAGCTCTGGGACATGGAGCCGATGTGGGGCCCGGTGGTCTACAGCTATGGCGGCGCGCCGATCAGCGACGACTACAAGAAGACTCTGCTCGGTGAGGCCCCCGCGGTTGAAGCCTGGAAGTTCCTCGCCGATTTCCGCCTCAACGACAGTTCGGTGATGAGCCAGGAGGACCTCGAGAGCTATGGTAGCGACGGCTTCCAGGCCGGCGTCGCGGCGATGACCTTTTCCGGCCACTGGGTGGTGCCGGCCTATTCCGATCTAGCCTTCGACTGGGACGTCGCGCCGTTCCCCAAGGGCCCGGCCGGCCGCGCCACGCTGGTCAACAGCGCCGGCATCGTCATCAGCTCCAAGACCGCACATCCCGACGAAGCTTGGAAGTTCGTGCAGTTCGTCATCAGCGAGAAGGGGCAGAGCAAGCTCACCGAACTCGGCTTCGCCATTCCGGTGATCGACAAGGTGGCCAATAGCCCGGTGTTCCTCGAGCAGAAGGCGCGCGGCAGCCACAAGGTGTTCCTCGATGCGCTGGAATACGCCCACACCAAGCCGAGCTTCCGCGGCTACGAGGAATGGTCGGCCGCTGTCGGCGACACCCTCGCGCTGGTCTGGAACGGCGAGATGACCATCGACGACGCGCTGGCCGAGATCGTCCCGAACGCCGACGCGGCGCTCGCCAACAACCAGTAATCCCGCCAGGGGACCCGGGCGATCTCCACCGGCTTGCCGGATGCCCGGGTTGGTCTCACGATGCTGATGGGCAAGCAAGGGCAGGGCAGCATGACGCAGATCGGAGTATCGCCACGCGGTGCCGAGCGGTTCTGGGTCATCGTGTTGTTGCTGCCCACGCTGCTTGGGCTGGCGCTGGGCGCCTTCGGCTCGATCGCCGCCACCATCGGCATCAGTCTCTTCGAGTGGGACCTGTTGAGCCCTGCCAAATGGGTTGGCGTCGAGAACTACCTGGCGCTGCCCGAGAATCGCAATTTCCTCAAGGCGCTCGGCAATACCGCCGCCTTCTCCGCCATCTACGTGCCGGCGACGCTCTGCATTTCGCTGGTGGTGGCGGTGCTGCTCAACCAGCGCATCCGCGGCGTGAGTCTCTTCCGGCTGATCTATTTCATCCCGGTGGTCACCTCGCCCACTGCCGTCGGCCTCGTCTGGACCTGGATCTATTCGAAGGACAAGGGCGTGCTGAACGCCATCATCACCACCCTCGGCGGCGATCCAGTGCATTGGCTCGGCTCGGACATGGCGCTCTACTCGGTGGTGATCGTCAACGTCTGGGGCGCCATCGGCGAGGGGATGATCATCTTCCTCGGCGGCCTGCAGGCCATCCCGCGCGATGTCTACGAGGCGGCGACCATCGACGGCGCTAGCCGCTTCCAGCAGTTCCTCGCCGTCACCGTGCCCATGCTGCTGCCCTCGATCTTCTTTCAGGCAGTGCTCTGCACCATCCACGCCTTCCAGGCCTTCGACTACGTCTACATCCTCACCCAGACCGGCAACGGCGGCTCGAGCCTCCCCATGCTGGTGTTCAATATCTACCGCGAGGGCTTCAACTACTTCCGCATGGGCAATGCCTCGGCCCAGTCCGTGGTGCTGGCGGTGATCGTCCTCGGCCTGACGCTCATCTACTCGCGGCTCAACAAGCGCTGGGGGCAGCACCAATGAGCGTTGTCACCGCCTCGGCCCCCGCCACCGAGCTGCCGACCACCGCGTTCCTCGCCAAGCACCTGCGCGAGAACATCTGGTTCTACCTGGTGCTGATGGCCGGCGGCCTCCTGATGGTCGCACCCTTCGTCTGGATGGTGTCGACAGCGCTGAAGCCGGCTGCCGACCAGTTCACCCGCGACCTGATCCCGCGGCGGATCACCTTCGAGAACTTCGGCAAGGCCTGGGAGCTGATGGAGTTCCAGCACCTCGTCTGGAACTCGTTCCGCATCGCCGCGCTCTCGACCATCGGCCAGGTGGTCACCTGCTCGATGGGCGCCTTCGTCTTCGCCATCGTCCGCTTCAGGGGCCGCGACCTCTTGTTCCTCGTCCTGCTCGCGACGTTGATGGTGCCCTACCAGATGACCGTCATCCCGCAGTTCCTCATTTTCAAGACCTTCGGTCTCTACGGCACCGACGTGCCGCTTTACCTGCCGAGCTTCCTCGGCGGTGCCTTCGGTGTGTTC
Organism: Devosia sp. P2_G7; assembly: GCF_056403495.1. Taxonomy (NCBI): domain Bacteria; kingdom Pseudomonadati; phylum Pseudomonadota; class Alphaproteobacteria; order Hyphomicrobiales; family Devosiaceae; genus Devosia; species Devosia sp. P2_G7. The sequence goes on along the minus strand of NZ_JBFUFI010000008.1, from coordinate 85,888 downwards.
CTCCTCCGCCAGTACTACCGCACTATCCCGATCGAGCTGCTCGAAGCGGCGCGGCTCGATGGCGCCAGCCTGTTCCGCATCTACTTCTCGATCTACCTGCCGCTGGCCAAGCCCGCGTTGGCTGCGCTCGCCATCTTCGCCTTCATGAGCTCGTGGAACGATCTGTTCAGCGCGCTGATCTATCTGCCATCGGATCTCGAAAAGACCACGCTGCCGGTGGGGCTGGCGCTGTTCCAGCGGCTCTATCGCGCGCAATGGGCGCTGATGATGGCGGCGGTGATCATTTCGATCGCCCCGATCATCGTGGCGTTCTTCTTCGCCCAGAAGCAGTTCATCCAGGGGTTCGCCGCGACCGGCATCAAGTAGCCCCTGACCTCCCCCGCAACCGCTCAGCATCGCTTCGCGATGAAGGAAAACTCATGCTCAAAATCTGTCTCATCGGCGCCGGCAGCACCGTCTTCGCCCAGTCGATCCTCGGCGATGTTCTGTCGAACCCCGCGCTCCAGAACGCCACCATCAGCCTCCACGACATCGACGAGACCCGGCTCTCGACCTCGGTGGTCGTCGCCAACCGCATTGGCCAGACGCTGGGGCTGACCAACCTCAAGGTCGAGGCCACGGCCAACCGCCGCGATGCGCTGCAGGGCGCCGATTTCGTCATCCTGATGATGCAGGTGGGCGGCTACAAGCCGGCGACCGTCACCGATTTCGAGGTGCCCGACAGTTTCGGGCTCAACCAGACGATCGGCGATACCCTCGGCGTCGGCGGCATCTTCCGCGGGCTGCGCACCATCCCGGTGCTGTTCGACATCTGCCGCGACATGGAGCAGGTGTGCCCGGACGCGACGCTGCTGCAATACGTCAATCCGATGGCCATCAACTGCTGGGCCATCAAGGAGAAATTCCCCCACATCAAGACCGTCGGCCTCTGCCACTCGGTGCAGGAAACCTCGCACCAGCTGGCCGAATTGCTCGGCGAGAACCCCGCCGACCTCAGCTACCTCTGCGCCGGCATCAACCACGTCGCCTTCTACCTGAAGTTCGGCAAGGTCCTGCCGGATGGCGAGTTCGAGGACCTCTATCCGCGTTTGAAGGCCATCGCCGCGAACGGCCCGATCCCTGATGATGACCGCGTTCGTTTCGACATGCTGAAACGCGTCGGCCACTTCGTCACCGAGTCGAGCGTCCACTTCTCCGAGTACAACTCGTGGTTCATCAAGCGCGGCCGCCAGGATCTGCTGGACCAGTACAACCTGCGCCTCGGCGAATACCTCTACCGCTGCGAGGATCAGATCGCCGAATGGCACCAGCTGCGCCGCGACCTCGAGGGCGATGCTCCGCTGGAGGTAGAGCAGTCCAACGAGTACGCCGCCGGCATCATCCGCTCGATGACATCAGGCGAGAGCGGCCTGATCTACGGCAACGTCCCCAATCGCGGACTGATCAGCAACCTGCCCGACGATGCGGTGGTGGAAGTACCTTGCCACGTCGATCGCAACGGCATCCAGCCCACCCGCATCGGCCGCATCCCCGATCACCTGGCCTCGATCATGCAGCTCTCGATCAATGTGCAGCGGCAGACCGTTGCCGCGGCGGTGACGGGCAAGCGCGAGCACATCTACCACGCGGCGATGCTCGATCCGCACACGGCGGCTGAGCTATCGCTGGACGAGATCTGGAGCCTGGTGGATCGGCTGATCGAGGCGCATGGGAACTGGTTGCCGGCTTATCGGTAGGCTGGTGCGGCTGGTGCGGGCTGACCCCACCCCTGTCCCTCCCCCCAAAGAATGGGGAGGGAGACGAAAACACCAGCATCTCGGTTGCGTCCCCCTCCCCCCTGTTCAGGGGTGGGGGTCGGCTCGCACCGGCCGCGTCGTCACTTCACGCTCGAAAACCCCGTCGGCGTCAGAAACTGGCTCGACACATTGGCGAGCAGCGGACCATCCGCTTCCGATGCGTCCCGCGCGGCATGCCATTCCGGATCGGCCACGAACGCCGCCCACTTGGTCTCCCGCTCGGCCATCGAGTTCCAGCGCAGCATGTACGTCAGATCGTTGTTCGAATTGCCGATCACGGTCGTCCAGAACCCGGCCTGCTCGATGCCGTGCCGTTCCCAAATGCCCAGCGTATGGTCCTTGAACCGCCGCATCAGATTGGGCAAGCGCCCCGGCAGGCAGGTGTAGACGCGCAACTCGTAGATCATGCTGGCTCCCCTGAGCGTAGTGACGGCCGGTGGGCCGTCGGGCCCGCCTCAATAGGATGATCCGTCCCGGAACGGCAATCGCGCTTTGGGCTAACCCGTCAGTTGACACGCAGCAGCGTCAGGCCCAGCGGCTCGCCGTCGGCGTTGAATGCCTCGCGCTCGCCGGTCACCGAATCCCGGTGCCACTCGGCCACTGCACCAGCCTTGAGGTGCAGGTGGAAATCCGAGCGCATCACGTTGATGAAGCCCATGGCCGGCTTCACCGTCTCGATGGTGCCGCGCCAGAACTGCTGGAAGCCGGGGCGGCGGAAGCCGATCACCACCGGCGATTGCGCCGCCTGCGCGTCCTCAAGTGGCAAACGGCCGGGATCGGTCTCGCTGGCCTCGATGCGCTCACCCGGCGGGGTATCGGGCTTCGCCTCGATCGCCGTGCCGACGCCGAGCGGCGCCACCGCGGCGTCGAACGGCTCGATCCCATCGAAGCCGACGATGCCGCAGATGTAGCTGCCATCGGTGCGGTTGAGGTCGATGCGTGGATACACCTTGTCCTTCATCACGCTGGTGCGGTCGACGATGATCTCGGCGATACCAGCCAGCTCGATCCGGCTCTCGTGCTCGGCCCCGCCGATCACCGCCCAGCCGTCCTCGAAGGTCACGCTCTCGACCGCGCCGATCCGCTCGTGCGTCGCGCCGAGGTGCCGCGCTGTCACCATCAGCTTGCCGATGGCAGGGAGGGTGGCGAGCACGTCGCGGGCGCTGGCCTTGAGGCGGGCGCGGGGCAGGGTGGTCGGCTTGTCGAGCATTGAACTATCCTTAGGCAAGTACGGGTTCGAGGGGCGTGGCCGGCGCTGCGSCGAGTTCGATGGTGCGCAGCGGGCCGAGGCCCTGCGGCTTGCGGTGCGCGACGATGACGAAAGCGGTGTCAGGCAACTCGTGGCGGAGCATCTCGAACAGCCCGGTCTCCGAGGCCACGTCGATGGCGCTGGTGGGCTCGTCGAGATAGGCGAAGGCCGGCCGCTGCAGCAGCAGCCGGGCCAGCGCAAGGCGCTGCAACTCGCCGCCGGAGAGATCGCCGCTGGCCGTCTCGTCGTCGACGAACATCACATCGAGCCGATGTCCGAGCCCCACCGCCTCGAGCGCCGCCTTCAGCTGCTCCAGCGTGAAGGCCTCCGGGCTGGAAGGATAGGCCACCGCATCGAGGATTGAGCCGAGCGGCACATAAGCCTGCTGCGGCAGGAACAGCGCCGGTCCGGCAGGCAGCACGATCCGGCCCTGGGCATGCGGCCAGAGCCTTGCAATCGCCTTGACTAGCGTGGTCTTGCCCAGCCCCGACGGGCCCGCGACCCACACGGTCTCGCCGCGCTCGACCCTGAGCGAGCCCACATCGAGCAGCGGCCGGCCATCCGGCAGCCTGAGGCTGAGCCCGGAAACACTGAGCGGACCATCGCCCCGCTGCACGATGGCCTCGCCCGCCGCGCCGCTGTCGGTCGCCCGCAGGAACCCGTCAAGGCGCGACGATGCGGCCACAAGGTCCGCGAGGTCGCGGTAGGAGAAGATGAACCACGACAGCGTGGTGACGACGCTGGAGAAGGCGGAGCTGACTTCCATCAGCCCGCCGAAGTTGACCGCCCCGGCGAGGAACGACGGCAGCGCCACGAATAGCGGGATGCGCAGCACCGTGTGCTGGTAGGGGTAGGTGAAGCAGCTGAGGATCAGCTCGCGGTTGATCAGCCTGCGCCAGTTGCCCATGATCGCGCCGAAGCGGCTGTCCAGCGTCCGCCGCTCGGCTTCCTCGCCATTGAGGAGCGCGATCTCGTCGACATCGGAGCGCATCCGCGCCAGCGCGAAGCGGAAGTCCGCCTCGTGGCGCTGCTGCTCGACATAGAGCTTCTTGAGCGGGCTGCCGAGCACGTGCGTCAGCAGCGAGCAGAGCGCGACGTAGACGAAGGCGGCGACGAGCATGTAGCGCGGGATCTCGAAGTCGATGCCGATGAAGGCCAGCGACAGCGGGAAGGACGAGAGCTGCCAGAGCAGCGCCACGTAGGAGAAGATCGCAACGATGTTGGTGATGAGGTCGAGCGCCTCGCTCAGCATGCCGTTGATGAACAGCCGGCAGTCATCGGCGATGCGCTGGTCGGGATTGTCCACCCCCGCACCGCTGCCGCCCATGCCGAGATAGGCCTTGTCGGCGAGCCACTTGTCGCGCACCGCCTCGGTCAGCGACCGCCGCCAGCGGATCAGCACCAGCTTGTTGAGATATTGCGCGCTGAGCTCGCGGATCGAGTTGAGCAGCACGATGATGCCGAACACCCCGATCTGGGTCAGCGCAGCGCCGGCATCGACAGCCTCCAACGCCGAGTAGAAATCCTTGGTCCAGGAGATGATCCTGAGCGTCGCGTAGACCCCACCCAGCTTCAGTGCCACCACGGCGACGAACAGCGCCAGCCCAAGTTTTCCGCCCCGCCCGCCGATGCAGAGCTTCAACAACCGCCAGAACTGACCAAGGACGCGGGTCATGCGAAATCTCCGAAAAAGAAGGCGGGAGAGCCGTGGACGGTGCCCTCCCGCGGAGTAGGTGCTTAGAACGTGACCTTGGCGCCGAGCTTGAACGTACGGCCCGGGGCAACCTGCAGTTCGAGCGGGTTCTGGTTGGCAACCGCCGACGAGGCCGGCGTGTTGGCGTACCCAGTCAGCGTGTTGGGGAAGTAGCGGGTATCGAGGATGTTCTGGATGCCCGCGGTGAGCTCGATATTGTCGGTCGGCTCCCACTTGGCGTAGGCGTCGAACACCGAGTAGCCATCCGGCTTGAAGGCATTGGGATCGCTCCGCTCGGTAACCCCGGCGGCGAACGTGCCGATGACCTCGAACTCGAGCCCCTGGACGGGCATCTCGTAGCGCAGCCCTGCAACGACGGTCAGCGGAATGGCACCGTCGAACGGCACCTCAGCAGCGCCGTCGTTGATCTGCACGCCCTTCGAATAGGTGAGGGCGCCGGACGCAAAGAGGTTTTCGTAGACCTCGAACTCGGCGCTCGCCTCGATGCCCCAGAGCTTCACCGTGTCGAGGTTGTCGTAGGTGACGACGTTCGCCGGCTGGCCGGCCACCGGTGCAAAGCTGCGGATGAAGTCGGTGTACTCGCTGTAGAAGCCACCTACCGACAGCCAGCCCCGCTCGAACTCGCCGCGGATACCCGCCTCGTAGCTCGCCACCGCCTCCGGCTTCAGGTCCGGGTTCGGGATCACCTGGTTGCCGGTGAACGGGTCGTTGACCGAAACGAACAGCTGCTGGCTCGTCGGCATCTTGAACCCTTCGCCATAGCCGGCATAAACCGACCAGCTGTCGTCGAGCTCGTAGACCGCGCCGATCCGCTTGATCAGCCGCACGCTCTCCTGCACCTCGGGTTCGAACCCGGGCAGCGGCACGTAGTCCTCATCGCCGGTCGGATCGATCGAATAGGTGGCGAGCCGCACGCCGGGAGTAAGCGTCAGGCGCTCATCGAGCAGCTTGATCTCGTCCTGCAGGTAGATGTCGGCCCGCACCGTCTCAACTTCGGGGAAGTTGAACCCCTGGTTGGGGGTGATGGTAGTGACGCCGGTATCCGAGCGGTACGTGTAGTTGGTCCCTTCGTACTGCGTCATCGTCATATCGCCGTCGAAGCCGTAGGTCAGCGTGTGTGAGGTGTCGCCCCAGCCGAACGACGAAGTCAGCTGCAGATCGCCCTCGAGGAAGGTCTCGCCGTAGTCGCGGATCTGGTGCTGGTCCTGGACGCGGTTCGAATAGATGCGCCGCTGGTCCGACGTCTTGAGTTGCCGCTGCGGCGAGTACGAGACGTTCCACTTGACCGCGTCGAGCCAGTCCGCGCCGACCTGCCACTCATGTTCGAGCGCCAGCCGATAACGGGTCATGTCGACCTCGCGGATATAGCTCTCGGAGTTGTAGGCCGTCGTGGTGGGCGCACCCTGCGTCGAGCCCGAATCCCAGATCTGGTCGATCACCGTGTTCTCGTCGAACAGCTCGAACGTACCGGTGAACTTGTGCGCGTCGCCCGGCGTCCAGACCGCCTTCAGCAGGCCATTGTAGATGCTCGTGTCGGCCGGGAAGAGCACGTTGCAGCGGAAATAGGCTGGGCGCGTGCATCCCCAGATGCCGCCGTCCGGATCCGCGTTGGAGAGCTTTGGCTCTTCGGCACTCATGTGCCCGAAGCTCGCCAGCACCTCGAGGTCGCCGAAATCGTAGGCCCCCGTCACCTGCTTCCGGAAGCTGTTGTCGTAGCTGTCCCAGCCGGTCTTGATCTCCACCGCCCACGGCTTGTCCTGCCCTTCGAGCAGGTCCGACGGGTCGCGCGTCCGGAACGACACCGTGCCGCCCAACGCGTCGGAGCCGGTCAGCACCGAGTTCGGCCCCCGCACCAGTTCGACCGCCTTCATGTTCCACGGATCGACGAAATCGCGGCTGCCGTCGGTGATGATTTCCTGCACGCGGCTGCCGTCGACCAGCATCTGCACGCGGTTGCCGCCGACCCCGCGGATGTTGAATGCGGTGAGCTGGCTGAACGGATTGGTGAGCGAGGTCTGCCGCGTCACCGCGATGCCCGGCTCATACCGCACCAGGTCCTGGATATCGCGGACCACGTGCTTTTCCAGCGTTTTGGCATCGATCACCGCGATGTTCTGCGGCACGTCGAGCACGCTCTTGCTACCGCGCGAAGCGACGACCACGATGCGCTTGAGGATGGTGCTTTGCGCCTCGGTCAGCTCCTGCGCCGCGACCGGCTGCGGAATGGCGCAGAGCAGCGCCACGGTGCTGACGCCGACGAGATGCCAAGGTGATACAAATGCGCGCGCGAAAACGCTCGCGCCGTGCGGCCGATAAGACATGCCTGCCCCCGAAAGAAACCGAAGATGTTGGCTGGCTGTCGGCGCGCCGCTCGCCGCGTGGCTTGCTGTTCATGGCCCGATCGGGCCATCCATTCAGGCTCTATTAAAGGTGAGTATGTGAGTCAAGATTAAATGCTACTGCGCCAGCTCCGCCGTGCGATTGTAGGCGGCAGTGAAGCCGGCAAGTGACAGTGTCACCGTCACGGGCTGGCCGTCGTCGACCTTCACACCTGTGACTTCGAGCGTCGTTCCGACCTTCATGGCGCTGAGCGCCACCTCGTCGAAATCGAGCGGCACCAGGCACCCGGTCTGCACGCAGGTGAGGAAGGGCCGCGCCTGGCCCAATTGCTGGCCGTCGATGCCGAGCTGCACGCCCGCATCGAGCCGCAGCCCGAACGCCGTCAGCAGCATCCCCTCGGCCTTGTTGCCGGTGGGAGCGGCCAGTTCGACCGCCACCAGCGCGTTGCCGGTCTGCGGGTTGCCCGCCGCTTGGGAGAAGGCGCAATCCTTGCCGGCTTCGACCAGCGTGCAGTTCACCGTCCAGCTGCCATGCGCCTCGTTGAGCGCCGAGGCGCCGCCCGGGAGCGTCGCCTGCTGCGCCAGCGCCGGCGATGCCATCAGCATCAGCATCAGCGCGGCGGAGATCAGATGCTTCACGAAGCAACCCTCGCGTCCTTGAGCGGCCGGTTCAGGGCCCGGCGAGCTTCGCCGGCCATTCTCACCAGCGTCGTGTGCATGTCCTTGGACGAGGTGAGCTCGGTCTCGAACCAGACGCGGCGGATATCGTCTCCATCGGCGAGGTCCATGCCCTCGGCATCGACGCCGATCAGCCGCCACTTGCCGGCCGGCGCCTTGGCAAAGTGCTCGGCATAGAGCCCGACGGCCTCGCCGTGATCGTCGTTCATGTGCTCGACGGCGCCCGGCTCGGTCATCGCCAGCTCCGGATTGGCCGGGTTGGCGTTAAGCAGGTGCTCGCGGGTCAACGCATAGGCGCGCCCGAAGCCGGCATTGAACGAGGCGCTCTTCGGCTCGAGCCGGAAGTAGCGGAAATCGCCGAGGCCCGAGTAGAGCTTGGCCTTCTGCTGGTGGATCAGGTAGCGCGTGTCGAGCCGCACGTGTTCCTCGCGGTCGCGCTCCACTTCGCGGGCCTCACAGGCGATAGTGACGCGGGCATGCGCCAGCGGATCGCCCTTCCCGGGATAGCCGATCAGCAGCGAGCAGCGCGGATCGGCGAGGAGCGCGCCGGTATGGGCGGCGAGCTTCGAGATCAGGATGATCGGCGCGCCGTCGAAATCGGTCGAGACGCCGACTCGGGTGGCGATCGGCCAGCCGGTGCCCGGCTCGAGCGTCGCAATCGAGCCCGACCGCGCTGTGCGGATCAGCGTCTTGGCCTCGCGTACCGCATCGGCGGTGGTCTCGAGCAGCACGTCCTTCTTCTTTTCTTCGGTCATTATCGAACTCACTTCTTGAAATAGAGCGGCACCGTGAACGACCACGTCGATCGCCCCGCTGCCTCGGGAATGGGAGGGAAGGGCGCAGCGCGGTCGACTGCCGCCAGTGCGGCATTGTCGAGCGCATCGTTCCCCGAACTGCGGGCAAGCGCGACTTTCACCACCTTACCACTGGCGCCGACCGTAAAGCTCACCAAAGCCTCGCCATCGTCGCCCTTTGCCTTGGACGGATATTTCGCCGCGCGGGTCACCTTGGACTGCACCAGGCCGGGGTACTTGCTGGCGGCGGCGCTGCCGCCATCATTCTTCTTGCCGGCGCCGCCGCCGGATTTCTTGGCGGCGCTGTCGGCATCGGCCAGGCCGCCATTGCCGAGGCTCGCCTGCTTCGATGGCGGCTTTTTCTCGGTCGGCTCTTTCTTCGGCTGTTCCTTCAGCGGCTCAACCTTGGCCTCGACCGGCTTGCGCACGATCCGCGGCTTCGGGATCGGTGCCACCTGCAACTCTTCCTCGACCACCGGCGTAAGGCTCGCCGTCTCCGGCGGTTCCGCCACCTCGACCGGCTTCGTCAGCGCCGGCGGAATCTGCTGGATCGGCGGCTCCGGCGTCAGCTCGCCGATCGTTGCCGTGCGCACCGCCTCGAGCGGATCGGACAGCGACGGGGCAACGCTATCGGCGACGATCGTTGCGGTCGCAACCTGCGGTATCACCGCCTCTGCGGGTGCCATCGAATCCACCGCCGTCAGCACCTCCGCTGACGCAATCTCTTCGCTCTCCGACGGCTCGACCTGCGCCACCTCGACTGGCGCCGCCACAGCTACGACGGCCTTGGCCGGCATAGCTTCAGCCACCTCGACCGGCTCGGTTTCCGTCTCCGGCACTTCCTCCGCCTCGACCTCGCCGCCGGCCGAAACCAGCGTCTCCGTCGCCTCGGTGATTTCCTCGGTCGGGTTGGCCGTGACGGCGTCCATCGAGATGATATCGACGCTCACCGACTCCGCCGCCGTTTCGTCGATTGCGGGATTGAGGTTGAGGAGCAGGAACGCCCCGGCAATCAGGCCGACATGGATGCTGGCGGAAGCAAGGGCGGCCTTCTTCATCTTACTGCTCGCGCTGCTGGGTGATCAGCCCGATGCGGGCGTATCCGGCGCGGCTCAAATCGCCCATCACCTGCATGATCAACCCGTAATCGGCGGTGGCATCGCCACGGATGTAGAGCCGCTGCTCTGCTCCGGCCTCGCCCGCCGCCGCGCCGACCGAGTCGAGGAGCGTTTCGAGCGTGATCTCGTCCTCGCCGAGGTAAATCTGGCCCTCCGGCGTCACCGAAATAGTCAGCGGTTTCGACCCCTCGACCTTCATCTCCGGCGCATTCGTCTGCGGCAGGTCGATCGGCACACCCGAGGTGAGCAGCGGCGCCGTCACCATGAACACGATCAGCAGCACCAGCATCACGTCGACCAGCGGCGTCATGTTGATCTCGCTGATCGCGCCACGTCGGCCACGTCGCCCGCGCGTGCTCTGCAGCGACATGCTCATCAGGCGTTCCCCCGCGCATCGAGCTGCCGCGACAACAGCACCGAGACCCGGTCGGCGAATGCTTCGAGCCGACCGATCAGCCGCCCGGCGTCCCCGCTCAGCTTGTTGTAGGCAATCACCGCCGGGATGGCGGCGAGCAGCCCGAGCGCGGTGGCGAACAGTGCCTCGGCGATACCCGGCGCTACCACGGCAAGGCTGGTGGATTTCGCCGCCGCGATCGAGGTGAAGGCGTTCATGATGCCCCACACCGTGCCGAATAGCCCGACGAATGGCGCGGCGCTCCCCACCGTCGCCAGGAGCGACAGGCTGCGGTCGAGCTTCTCGCTCTCCGCCGCTACCGTGGTGTCGAGCACGATGCGCAGCCGCGCCTGCAGGCCGCCGGAATTGGCGGCGTTCTCGGCGTGGCTGCCGTTCCACTCCTCCATCGCCGCGGCGAACAGCGCACCAAGCCCGGTGCGCGGGCCATCCTTCAGCCGCGCGTAGATCTGCGTCAGCGGCTCGCCCGAGGCGAAGATCCTGTCGAACGCCTTCATCTCGCGTTTCGCCCTGGCATAGGCAGCGGCCTTGGCGAAGATTACCGCCCAGCAGGCGATCGAGGCGAACAGCAGCCCCAGCATCACCGACTTCACCACCCAGTCCGCCTGCATGAACAGCGCGAACATCGACATGTCGTGTGCTGCCGCCACCGGCTCCACGGCTTCGACCACTGTTTCCATCAGACGCCGAACTCCGCGAGGTGGCGGCGCGACAGAGTGGTGAAGAAGCATGCAATCGTGAAGCGCATGGCGGCTCCTATTTGTTGAGGACGAGTTTGCCTTGGCGTGTGATGCGGAGCCGGTAGGTCGAGCCCTGGTGCACGATGCCGATCTCGGTCGCGCTACCGAACAGCTGCTCCGTGGTGAAGCTCGGCTGGCCGGCGGGTAGTTCCGGCTTTTCCGCCGTATCGGGCGAAGCGGTCACGTCCCGCAAATCCTCAAGTCGCATCGTGGCTATCCCGGCCGTCTGCTAAAAACACTAAAACATGACTGTGATTATCATAATTATGCGGACGCGCAAGCGCCACGATTTCGCCGGCCGTCGCGGACGGCAGCGGGTGGTGGTTGCGATCGGCGGTGACGGCTCGGCCCGGCTAGGCGACGCGCCCGAACCACAGCATCGACAGGCCCGCCGCAGCGATGGCGAGCAGCGCACCCACCCCGGCGAACAGGAAGGCGATCTCGGTCAGCTTCTTCTCGCTGATCAGCCGGGTTGAGAGCGAGTTGTAGACCCCGGCAAGGTCGGCGGCGCTCTTCGCCTCGTAGTACTCGCCTTCGGTAGCATCGGCGATCGCCTGCAGCGTGGTGGCGTCGAGCTGCGCCCGCATCGAGCGGCCGCCGAAATCCACCACATCGCCAGTCGCCGAGCCGAAGCCGACGGTGAACACCCGCACGCCATAGTCCCCGGCAAGGCGACCCGCAGCGATCGGGTCGGGGCCCGTGGTCGTCGCGCCGTCGGTGAGAAGGATCACTACCGCGCTGTCATAAGAGCCGGGCTCGACCGGCATGTGCTTTTCCAGCGGTCCGGTCGCGCTCAAAAGGCCATCCGGCTCGCCCGCGGCGCCGAGGGTCCGGCCGAAGCTCGGTAGCCCGAGCTGGTCGCGCTGGTCGCCATCGGTGTCGAAGCTCTCGTCTGGGAAGATGGTCGCCAGTGCCACCAGTACGCCCGAACCCACCGCCGTTCCGCGCCTCAGGTCGAAGCTGTTGATCGCCTGGTACAGCGCTTCGCGGTCGATGGTCGGGGCCTGGACCAGCACCGCGGCCGAGGCAAAGGCCACGATGCCGATCTGCACGTCGGCCGGCTGGTTCTTGATGAAGGCCTTCGCCGCCTCCTGCGCGGCCACGATGCGCGACGGCTCGACATCGCGGGCCCGCATCGAGCCCGAGACATCCATCGAGAGGATCACGGTGGCGCGCGATGACGCCAGTTCCACCACCGCAGCCGGGCGGGCCACGGCGACGATCAGCACGGTGATCGCCCCAAGCAACAGCGTCGGGGGCACGTGCCGGCGCCAGCCGACCCCTTTGCCCATCGCCTGTTTGACGATGGCGAGGTTGGCGTAGCGCAGGGCCGATTTCTTCCGGCGCCGCATCAGCCAGATGTAGGCGCCGATCAACAGCGGCACCAACACCAGCAACCAGAGCATGTCCATCCAGATGAAGGTCATGTCGTCACCCGTCGTCTAAGTTACGCGCCCGCCATCGCGGGCAGATTGCCGCCTCCACCGAGTCGCGACTGCACCTTGCGCATATTGGCAAAGCGCAGCAGCGCATCGACCAGATCGTCGGAAGTCGAGAGTTCGAGTACATCGAGGCCGGCGGCGGCAAACGCCTCCATCTGCGCCTCTTCGTTGCGTTGCGCCGCTGCGACAAAGCGGCGGCGGAAGCCCTTGTCGACGGTGTCGACGAACAGCTGTTCGCCCGTCTCCGCGTCCTGGAACAGCAGCATGCCGACATCGGGCAGCGCCATGTCGAGCGGATCGAGCAACCGCACCGCCACTGCCTCGTGGCGCCTGCTCAGCTGGAACAGCCCGCGCTCCCAGCCCGGCTTCGAGATGAAATCGGAGACCACGAAGCAGATCGAGCGCCGCTTGATCACCGAGGCCGCCCGCGCGAGGAAGGCGTTGAGATCGGTCTGCGGCGAGCGCAGCAGCCGCGGATTGGCGAACACCTTGTCGACGAGGTGCAGCACATGCCGCCGACCGGTATGCGGTGGGATGACGAAATCCGATTGGCCGTTGAACAGGATCGCGCCGACCTTGTTGCCCTGTCGCGTCAGCAGCCGGGTCAGCACGGCGGTGAACTCGGTGAGCATCTGGCGCTTGGTCACCTGGTCCGAGCCGAAATCCACCGAGGGGCTGAGATCGAGCAGGAACCAGGCGGTGACGTCGCGGTCCTCGTTGTAGATTCGCACATGCGGCACCTGCGTGCGCGCCGTGACGTTCCAGTCGATGTGCCGGACGTCATCGTAGGTCTGGTATTCACGCAGGTCCGCGAAATCGAGGCCGAAGCCGCGGAACAGCGTGCGGTAGTCACCCTGCAGCAAGCCGTCGAGCTTGCGGATCACCGTCCATTCGAGGCGGCCGAGGAGCTTCTCAGCCTGCTGCGGCGATGCGGACATGCGCCTCCAGGGGTTTCTCGGGTGCGGGAACGGCCTTGAGAATCTGGCCGACGATCTGGTCGGGCGTGATCGACTCCGAGATCGCCTCGTAGGAGAGGACGATCCGGTGCCGCAGCACGTCCGGGGTGACATCGAGCACGTCCTCGGGCAGCACGTATTCACGGCCGCGGAGGAAGGCGAGGGCGCGGCCGGCTTCGATCATGTTGATGGAAGCGCGCGGACTGGCACCATAGGTGAGGAACCGCTCCATCTCGCCGAGCCCCGCCGACGCGGGGTTGCGCGTGGCGCTCACCACCTTCACCGCGAACTGGATCAGCGACGGATCGACGAACAGCTGCCGGCATTTCGCCTGCAGCCCGACCAGTTGCTCGGTGGTCGCCACGCGCGCCACCGCCTGCATGAGGCCGGTGACCCGCGAGACGATGACGAACTCCTCCTCTTCGCTCGGATAGCCGACGAGGACCTTCATCATGAACCGATCGACTTGCGCCTCGGGTAGGGGATACGTGCCCTCGGTCTCGATCGGGTTCTGCGTCGCCATAACGACGAACGGATTGGGCACCTTGTGAGTCTCGCCCGCGATGGTGACCTGCCGCTCCTGCATCACCTCGAGCAGCGCGCTCTGCACCTTGGCCGGAGCGCGGTTGATTTCGTCGGCCAGCAGCAGGTTGCAGAACACCGGTCCCAGCGAGGTCGAGAAGTCACCGGATTTCTGGTTGTAGATACGTGTGCCGACGAGGTCGGATGGGACGAGATCAGGGGTAAACTGCACCCGCTTGAAGCTGCCCTGGATGACGTCGGCCAGCGTGTTGACCGTCAGCGTCTTCGCGAGGCCTGGCACGCCCTCGACCAGCAGGTGCCCCTTGGCAAGCAGCGCCACCAGCACCCGTTCGAGAAAATGGTCCTGCCCGACCACGACTTTCTTCACCTCGTACAGCACCTGCTCCATCAAGGAAGCGACGGCGGCGCCTGAGTCTTTCGATGTGTCGTCCATTTTCTCCGTCGGGGTTCGAGTTACAGCGGGTTTTCTCCTGCCGCCGCGGCGGCGTTCTCGATCGGCACGGCAAAGCCGATGCCGGCAAAGGTGCGAAGTCCGGATGGGTTGAGGATGGCGGTGACGATACCCACCACTTCGCCATCGGCATTGACCAGCGGCCCGCCGGAATTGCCCGGGTTGGCGGCCGCGTCGAACTGGATGAGGTTCTGCAGCTTGGGCTGGCCTTCTTCCGCCAGCACCCGGCCGAGCCCGGACACCACGCCGGCCGAAGCCGAAGGACCGATGCCGAACGGGAAGCCCACCGCCACCACCGCGTCGCCAGGACTGAGTCCGGCACTCGGGGCGAGCGTTGCCGGCTGCAGGTCATCGGGCAGCACACGGGGGCGGATGATGGCGAGGTCGCTATCGGCCCGGGCGCCGACGATCATCGCCTCAGACTCGGTGCCATCCCAGAACTGCACCCGCAGGTTCTTGGCCGCCCCGGCGACGTGGAGATTAGTGAGGATCGTGCCCATGTCGTCGATGACGACGCCGGTGCCGACCGCGGTGAAGCGCTCGTGGAAGTCCTCTTCCACCTTGCCTTCCGCCGGCAACTCAGCCTTCTCGCTCTCCGGCTTGGCGGCTGACGGATTGTCCGTGGCATCCTCGTAGCCATCCACCCGCACCACCGAGCGGATAACCGTCGCATAGGCGACCGACTCGATCGATGCACCGGGCGGCCGCTCGTCCACCACCTTGTTGACGGCGGTCATGAACTGCCAGTCGCTGATGCGCTGTGGGTCGGGGGCGATCAGGTCGTAGGCGCCAATCAGCAGCAGCGTGACCAGCGCGCCGAGCCCGACCAGCACCGGACCCTGATGCTGCTGATAGAGCTTGCTCCACCACGCAGCGAGGCGGCGTCGAAGCGTCGGACCGGTCGTTTCATCTGGAAGATCGACATAGACGGGACTTACGCCATCCGGCGCGACCCAAGCTGAACCCGCCGTGGTCCGCGGCCTTTGTGATCGGCTATAGAGTGGTCGCCGTCGGGTCACCAAACGCTCCCGCGCTCGAGTGGGCTGGCCCCTCCCTCGACTAGTAGGCTAGTCCCAGCCGCGACCGCGCGGCAAGGCGCAAGCTTGCAACTGTTGTGGGCGCTCTCAGAAATGTGACAGTTGTGTCAGGATGCTGCGCGGGTCGCCGCGCGCGTCATCTCCTGCGTGCGGGTCAGCACATAGGCGAGCCCCACGAGCGCCAGCAACCCGCCGCCGAGCAGCAGCGTGTCGAGCAGCAGGCCGCCCTTGGTGCCGGTCTTCACGGCCTGGAGGAACAGGCTCAGCACGGTGCCGGTCGCGAACACCGCAAGTCCTTGCCGGCCCATCAGCCGCAGCGGAGCGGCGAAACGCGATTGCGCGACCCGGTACATCACGCCCAGCGACGCCAGCACGTAGAACAGCGCCAGCGCATGCAACAGCCGGGGCAGCGCGAGGAAGGTCTTGTCGAACCAGGTGACGTAGAACGGCAGCCCGAGTCGGCTGAGGAAGCCGAGCATGTTTCGCCCCGCATCGCCCAGAGGCGGCACCTTAACCCACAGCAGCACCACGAGGAGGAACGCCGCGCAGAGCCCGAACAGCAGTGGGCTTTTCGGCACGAAACGGCGCCCCTGCTTCATCGCCATTCCCGACAGCAGGCCGACGACGAACAGGATCTGCCAGGAGAACGGATTGAAGAACCAGCCGCCCTGCGTCGGGAAGTTCGGCAGGTTCAGCCGGAACTGCCCCGCCAGCACCCACAGCGCGATCGAGCCGAGCATGGTCTGCACCGGCCAGCGCAGGCCGAGCCCGATGATCAGCGGCGTCGCCAGCAACAGCATGATGTAGAGCGGCAGGATGTTGAGATAGCCCAGCTGATGCGTCATCAGCGGGAGCCCGATCATGGTCTGCAGCGGGAAGCCGAAGATCGGCGCTATGTTGTTCTTCTCCAGTACCTCGTCGAGCCCGAAATACAGCGCCGCCGATGCAAAGATCGCGAGCGCGATCAGGGTGATGCTCAGATGCACGAAATAGAGTTGCCGCGCCCGCGCCCAGACCTTGGCGATCGCCGGCCATAGCGGACCGCTGGCGAAGCGGCCGGAATAGGCGAGCCCCGCTGCCAGCCCGGACATGAACACGAACGCTTCGGCGGCATCAGAGAAGCCGAAGTTCCGGCTGGTCAGGGTCTCGTAGAAAGTGCCGGGCACGTGGTTGATGAAGATCATCACCAGCGCCAGGCCGCGGAACATGTCGAGCCGCGGGTCACGTCCTACCGGCGGCGTCGCGGCGATCTCGCGGTCGAGCGCTGGCAGGCCTACCAGCGCCTTGAGGCGCTCGAGCAGCGGCGCGCGCTTCAGCGTGGCGAGGGTCTCAGGCATGGACAGGCGTCGTTCCGGCAATGGCGGGTTCGGCAGGGGCAGGCCCCTGCTGCGTCCAGCTCAGGAAAATGCGCTGCTGCTCGATGATGACGGGCGCCGGCGCGCTTTCGGACGGGGTGGTGAAGAGGATCGGCTTGCGGCTGGTGACGCCGCGCGAGGTCGCGGCGATCAGCAACGGTGCGCCGATCGCGGGCAGTGCCACGGGCAACAGCCAGGGCACCAGCTCGCTGGCAAAGGCCGAGGCGATGGCCAGCACGACCGCGCCGGCGACGGTGACCCACCAACTCGCGGCGAACGCTGTCGAAAAGCTCACCCGGCCCTCGTCCCGGTTTGTCGCCGGCCAGCCGCCATCGAGCCCGAGGAGGATCTCGATCACCGCCTTGCTCTGGAAGCACAGCATGATCGGTGCAAGGAGGGTCGAGAGCAGCACCTCGCTGATCACCGACAGCGCCGCCCGGATCGTGCCCCCGAAACCCTGGTTGCGGCGGCCGAGCGTCGAGCGGGCGAGGATCAGGAACTTCGGAAGCAGCAGAGCCACGGCCACCGCGACGGCGAGCACCCAGATGCCGGTCTCGTTGTCGCGCCACCAGTAGCGGCTGGGCAACGCCGCGGCGAGAATGCTCGCTGCCAGCAGCGCCAGCCACAGCGGTGAGGCGGCATAGGCCATGATGCCCTGCACGAACGTGAACCGGCTCCAGAACTTCAGCTCCGGCGCGGCCAGTACCCGGCGGTGCTGCAGGTTGCCTTGGCACCAGCGGCGGTCGCGCTTGGCATACTCGATCAGGTTCTCCGGCCCTTCCTCGTAAGAGCCGCCCAGATACGGATCGACCTCGACCTTCCAGCCGGCCCGCGACAACAGCGCCGCCTCGACATAGTCGTGGCTGAGGATGTGCCCGCCCGCCGGCGGCTTGCCCGAGAGCACCGGTAGCCCGCAACTCGCGGCGAAGGCCGAAACGCGGACGATGGCGTTGTGCCCCCAATACGGCCCTTCCTCGCCCTGCATCAGCGCCGTGCCGCGCGCAAAATAGGGTGAGAGGTATGCCGACGAGAATTGCATCAGCCGGCCGAACAGGCTTTGCGCATGGATCACCTGCGGCACTGTCTGCAGCAGCCCGAGCCGCTGATCGTCGTCCATCCGCTTCGCCATCGCGGCGATGGTGGCGCCATCCATCAGGCTGTCGGCATCGAGGATCAATGCATAGTCATAGGCGCCGCCCGAGCGCGAGATGAAGTCCTCGATATTGCCGGCCTTCTTCCCAATGTTCCGCTCGCGCCGACGGTAGAACACCCGGCCTTCGGCCTGCGGCTCATGCAGCAACTGCTCGAACCAGATGATCTCGTCGGCCGCGACTTCCGGCGAATTGGTGTCTGACAGCACGGCGAAATGGAACCGATCGGCGATGCCGAGCGCGACGAGGCTGCGGTTCATCGCAGCGACGCGCGAGAAGCTGGCGGCAGCGTCCTCGTTGTAGACCGGCATCAGGATCGCGGTCATGCCGTCGGGCCGCGCCACTGCCGTCGGCACCCGCTTCGGCGGAGCCAGCACGCCGAGAATACCGGCGACGCCTCCCCACACCAGCCAGAACCCGACCAGCGTGAACAGCACAGTGCGCAGCACGTCCAGCGCACTGGTGCCGTCGGCACCGATGAACTGCACGTACAGCCAACCGCCGCCAAGGCTCAGCAGCGCCGACGCGGCGAGCGCCAGCGAGCGGGTGAGACGGGCTTGCGCCATCTGTCAGGAACCGGGGGAAAGCATGGGGTGAGGCTCCCTGCCGTCAGAACCGCGGCAACGCCGCGGCGAACGCCTGGCGCAACACCATGAAAATCGAGCCCCGCCGACGCTCCAGCACCTGCTTGGGCATCGCGAGGGGGGCATCAGGAAGCGCGCCCGAGAAGTCACCAGAACGGTCGTGCCTCATGCTTGTCCCCTCCACTGGTAAAGCCAGGTTTCGCTGAGCGTCCGGCCCGTGCTGACGATATTGGCCTTGAGTTCCACCGGGCCTTGCCCGTCGATCATCACGTCGAGCGCCAGCCGCCACACGCCGTTGGCATCGACCTTCGAGAGCGCCGTCGAGGTAATCTCGCCGCCGGCGGCGGTCGCCACCACGTCGAGCTTGGCTTCGGCCGGTATCTCCACGAGTTCGCCGCCGGTGAAGTCGATGACGAACTTCCTCAGCTTCACGTCGTTCGCGACGCCCGACACGCCGCCCTGGCCGGCGCGTGTCTCGACCACATGCGCCAGCGGCGCATCGGCCTTGGGCAAGAGGTCGCCCCAGATCAGCCGGTAGTGGAACTCGCGTTCGTCGCCGGCCTTGATCGGATCGGCCGGGATCCAGAACGCCACGATATTGTCCTCGGCCTCGAGCCGCGACGGCGCCTCGATCAGCCGCACGCTGCCCTGGCCCCAGTCGCCGACCGGCTCGACGCGTGCGGACGGACGGCGCTCGTAATGCGCACCGGCATCCTGGTACGTCTCGAAGCTGCGGTCGCGCTGGTAGAGCCCGAACGCCCGCGGGTTGTTCTCCCACAGGTACGAGTTGCCCAGCTGCGCCGTGTTGTTGAGCGCCCGCCAGAACACTTCGCCGCCGTCGCGCTCGACGATCAGGCCGTTGCTGTCATGCACCTGCGGCCGGAAGTCATCGAAGCCGGCGCGGTTGGCCTCCGCGAACAGGAACATCGAGGTCAGCGGCGCGATGCCGATCTCGCCGATATCGGCGCGGAAGAACAGCCGGGCAGTGATGTCGATCGCCGTTTCCTGTGCCGCGTCGCTGGCCGGTGTGATCTCGAAACGGTAGGCGCCGGTGACGCTCGGACCCTCAAGGCTCGCATAGGCGACCAGCGGCTTGCCCTCGGTCGGACGTTCCAGCCAGAACGCCGAAAAGCGCGGGAACTCCTCCGGCCCTGCCTGCCACGAGTCGATGGCGAGGCCACGGGCGCTGAGCCCGTAGATATTGCCGCGTCCCAGTGCCCGGAAGTAGCTCGATCCAAGGAACGAGACCAGCTCGTCCATCTTGTCGGGTTCGTTGACCGGATAGTTGATGCGCATCCCGGCGATGCCGGGGAATGCCTCGGCAGCGGCCTCTTCGCCCATCGCCGCGTCATAGAACATGAAATCGGCGTTGGAGAAGCCGAACGGCGTCGCCTTGCCGTCGACCACCTCGAACACGCCCACCGGCTCCTTGAACAGCCAGCCCATCGGGAAGGCGTGCACCTGGAAGCCGGAATTGTTGTCGAGCCAGCGCGCGTGCTGCGCGTCGAACTGGATCTTGCGGTAGCCGTCGTAGTCGAGCCCCGCGAACAGCTTTGGCAGTTCCGGCACCGCCGCATTGAACGGCTCGGCCGCCTTCGCCCGCATGCGTTCGGTCAGCACTTCATAGTCGAAGGCCTCCGCTGCGCTCTCCTGAGCGAAGGCGACGCGGGTGAGGGAGGTGGTGGACAGGAGCGCAGCCGTGGCAACGGCGGCTCGGAGAAAGGCTCGCCGACCGAGCCGATGGTGAGAAATAGAATACATGCACAGTCGCTATGGAGGGATCGGGACACCAAACACGAATTCCGCAACGCCGTTGAGCGCCGAAAGTTGTCGCATAGGAGCTATGCGCCGACGGAATGGATATGATTTCGCCGCATTGCGTTACGAGTTCTGGCAGTTTCCCTGCCCGGATTTAGCCGATGAGCGACGCCGTCGCGTTGCGCCCCGCGCGAACGCTACCCCTAGGCCTTGTATTGGTGCTCATCCCGCTCGCCTTTGCGATCGCCGGGTTGGCGATCCGCTACCTGGCCTTTGCAGCCACCGTCCATGACGCATCGCTCGCCAATTTCGCCCAGGGCATGTGCCGGTGGGATTGCGCCTGGTACGTGAAGCTGTCGCAGACCGGCTACGATCCGTTCCCGGTGCCGACGATGATCAATGCCGGCAACTGGGCCTTCTTCCCGCTCTATCCGATCCTCGTCGCCATCGTCCGCACCCTGACCGGGCTCGAGACCATCGTCGCCGCTACCGGCCTCTCGATCCTCCTCTGCATCGTCTCGGCCCGCGTCGCCTGGCCGCTGCTCGGCAGGGACCTGCGCGCCTACACCCTGTTCGCGGCCTTCCTCCTCGCCGGGCCGTTCTCGATCTGGTTCACCACCTTCTACACCGAGGTGCTGTTCCTGCTGCTGACCCTCTGCGTCTTCGCGGCGCTGCAGAAGAAGCAGTTCTTGCTCGCCGGCCTGTTCGCCGCGCTGCTTTCGGCCACCCGCATCGTCGGCGTGTTCATCGTCTTCGCCATCCTCATCGAGATCTGGCAGTCGCACCGCGCCGCCGGCGGCAGCTGGCGCGATTTCGTGCCGGCCGTGCTGAAGCAGCCAACGCACCTGCTGGCGCTGTTCGTCGCCCCGCTCGGCCTCTTCGCCTACATGGCGTACCTCCACGTCCACATCGGCGACGCCCTGGCCTTCAGCCATGTGCAGCGCGCATGGTCCCGGCCATCCGGCAACCCCTTGGTGTTTGTCTGGAACGCGCTGACCAGCTTCCCCAAGGAGGGCTGGATCCCCACTCCATCGCAGCAGCTCGCCGTGGCGACGATCATCGGCTACGTCCTCTCCATCATTCTGCTGGTGAAGAAGCGCTACGGCATGGCCGTCTATGCGCTGATCTGCCTGACCCTGCCGCTGTTCGCCGGCATGGCCTCGGTGCTCCGCTTCACCGCCGCCCTGGCGCCGATGCCGCTAATGCTGACCGAACTGCTGGCCCGCCGCCGCTGGCTGTTCGCCATCGCGCTGCTTGGCCTCCTCGCCGCCGGCTACTTCACCACGATCGGCTGGCTCACGGGGTATCTCAGCCTTGTCTAACCCCCTCCGCCTCGGTGCCTATCTGCTGGTCGGCCTCCTCGCCCTGTTCGAGCTCGTCGTGCTATGGCTGATGCTGCACCCGAACGTCACGCCCGATTACCGCGCCTACTACATCGACAAGACCACCACCTGCCTTAACCAGCCGGTCATCGGCACCTACACCCTCGGCACCGTGGTCCCCTTCACCCCCGAGGGCAGGGATGCCGCCAAGCTGATCCGCGTCTGCGGTTGGGAGCGACCCACCGGCGACGGCACCCACACTGTCGGCACCAGCGCCCGCCTGCGCTTCGCCTATGCCGAGCCGGCCAACGGCCTGACCCTGAAACTCAGCATGGTCCCCGTGCAGAAGGACGGCCAGCTCACCACCCAGCGCGTCGAGATCGTCGCCAACGGCACCCTGGTGGATACCGTGACACTCGATGCTCCCACGCCGCAGGATGTCACCCTGCCGATCCCGGCTCCCGCCGACGGCAAGCTCGAGCTCGAACTGCGCTTCCCCGACGCAGTGCAGATGGGACCCACGGATCCGGACAACCGGCTGCGCTCGATCAAGCTGCTTTCCGTCGCTCTCCTCCCCGCCTGAACTTTCCTTAACCGATCGGTTGACAACCATCATTGGGAGGAGTATTCAACCAATAAGTTATCAACTGAAGGGTTGAGCAATGGACTGCGTTGAACTCACCGGTGCCCCACCGACCAAGGTGTCGACCATCACCACTCCGGCCAATGATCCGGTGATCGTGATCGCCCGCAGCTTCGAGGCGCCGCGCGCCCTGGTCTGGCGCTGCTACACCGAGCCTAAGCACCTCGTACATTTCTGGGGCCCCAAGGGCGCCACCAATCCAGTCAGTGAAGTCGACCTCCGCGTCGGCGGTGCCTGGCGACAGGTGATGCGCTTCGGCTCCGGCAATGAGTACGGCTACACCAGCGCCTATCTCGAAATCTCCCCGGTCGACCGGCTGGTCTGGCGTGATGCGCCCGACAGTTACCGCTTCGGCGACGACTTGCCGCCGGCCGTCATGGTCACCGAGATGCTCCTCGCCGAGCAGGGCGGCCGCACCAGCGTCACCGTCACCGTCCGCTTCACTTCGCTGCTCGCCCGCGACGAGGCCGTCAAGCAGGGCTTCGCGACCACCGTCAGCCAGGGCAGCGACAAGCTCGACCTCTACCTCTTCACCCTCAGCGCCACCGCGGCGTTCCAGCAGGAGTAATCGCCATGAACACCTTCACCTCCAGGGACGGCACCAGGATCGCCTACGACGTGCGCGGTTCCGGTCCCGCCGTCATCCTGATCGACGGTGCGTGGTGCGGCCGCAACATGGGCCCGATGCCCAAGCTCGCGCCGCTGCTGGCCCCGTATTTCACCGTCTACAACTACGATCGTCGCAGCCGCGGCGACAGCGGCGTCTCGACCGACTATTCGCCCGACCGCGAATACGAGGATCTTGCCGCGCTGATCGACATCGCCGGCGGCTCCGCCAGCCTCTATGGCACCTCGTCCGGCGCCGCGCTGGCCCTGTTCGCCACCGCCCGCGGCCTGCCGGTCGATCGCCTCGCCCTGTTCGAGCCTCCCTTCACCGACGTGCCCGGCGGCAAGCCGATGCCCAAGGGCTACCAGGCGGAAGTCGAGCGTCTCGTCGCCGGAGATCGCCGGGCGGACCTCGCCAAGTTCTTCATGGTCAAGATGATCGGCATGCCTGCGATCATGATGCCGCTGATGCGGCTCAACCCCGCGTGGAAGGCGATGCTGCACAACGCCCCCAGCCTGCCGCACGACACCGCTGTCATGGAGGGCTACGGCTTCCCCACCGACGTCGCTCGCTCCATTCGCGTGCCGACCATCGTCATGAGTGGCGACAAGACCTTCAAGCAATTGAAGGAGCCGGTGCGCCTCGCTCGCGAGACCATCCCCGGCGCCCGCTTCGCCTCGCTGCCCGGCCAGAGCCACGACGCGGCAGCCGAGATCGTTGCCCCCGTGCTGATCGACTTCTTTACCGGCGCCGACGCCATCCGCTTCGCCGCCTGAGGACCAACGAGAATGACCGACCACCTGTCCACCACGCTATCCGCACTCGCCGACCCGACCCGCCGCGGCATCCTCGCCCGGCTGTCGCTGGGCGAGGCGACGGTCAGTGAACTGGCCGAGCCCTACGACATGTCGATGGCGGCCGTGTCCAAGCACCTAAAGGTGCTGGAAAAGGCCGGCCTGATCTCCCGCGGCAAGGAAGCCCAGTGGCGTCCCTGCAAGCTCGAGGCGGCCCCCATGGCGGAGGTCGCGGACTGGGTCGAGAACTACCGCCGCTTCTGGGAAGAAAGCCTCGATCGCCTCGGCGATTACCTGGCCGAACTACAGAAGGGCGACCCCGGCGGCTCCCGGAACTAGCCCGGGGCCGTCAGGCCGAAACAACAATGCAGCGACCCAAGGTCATAGCGCTCTCGGACTACCGCCGGCAGCGCGACGGCGAAGCCTTGCGCCGATTGGGGCAGGGCGCCGGAACGGAACACTGGTTCGTACTTTACTGGCGATATTGGCAAGAAAGCCTCGATCGCCTCGACGCCTACCTGATGCAACTCAAGGAGCTGAAAATGGCACTCGACAACCTCAAGATCGAAGCCCCGGCGAACGAGCCCATCGTCATTGCCACTCGTGACTTCGCCGCCCCCCGCGCCCTGGTCTGGAAGGTCATGACCCAGCCGGAGCACGTCGCTCGCTGGTGGGGTACCGACGGCCAGAAGAATGTCATCACCTCGTTCGATGTCCGTCCCGGTGGCAAGTGGCGCGTCGAGTCCCACGACCCCAGCGGCAACGTCTACATCTTCATCGGCGAGTACCGCGAGGTGAAAGAGCCGGAGAAGTTCGTCTGGACCTTCGGCATGGAGAACATGTTCGTCGGCAAGGTTGTGGTCGAGACCCACACCTTCGAGGAAGACGGCGCGATCACGCATTACAAATCAGTCTCCAACTACGACAACATCGGAGATCGCGACGGCATGGTCGCCTCGGGCATGGAGGTCGGGATGCGCCACGGCTTCATGGTCATGGACCAGCTCCTCGCCGAACTGCAGGAAACCGCGAAATGATCGACTCGCTTGCCGCCACGCCCTCCGATCGCCGGCTCGAACTCGAGCGCGAGTTCGATGCCCCGCGCGAGCTGGTCTGGATGGCCTTCGCCGATCCCTATCATCTCAGCCAGTGGTGGGGTCCGAAGGGCTACACCAACCCGGTCTGCGAGATCGATCTGCGCGTCGGCGGCAAGTGGCACAACGTCATGCGGGCGCCCGACGGCAAGGAGCTGCCGACCGACAGCGTCTTCATCGAGGTGACGCCGCCCGAGCGGATCGTTTACCGCAACGCAGCGGCCGATCCGAAGATCTTCGGCGACAACCCGCCGCCGAGCTTCGTCCGCGTCATCACCCTCCACGACATCGGCAACGGCCGCACCCGGCTGACGCTCAACGCCTATTTCGACACCGCCGACCAGAAGGACGCCGTCGTTCGCCGCGGCTTCCGAGAAGGCACCGAACAGAGCTTCGACAAGCTCGCTGCACACCTCGCCACCGTTGGAGAACCCAGATGAAGTTCACCACCACCATCCTGCAGTCCGGCAACAACACCGGCATCATCGTGCCATCGGCGGTGCGCGACGAGCTCGGCGGCGGCAAGAACCCGCTGGTCGTCGTCACCCTCGCCGGCCACACCTGGCGCAGCAAGGTCGCCACCATGGGCGACAAACTGCTCGTCGGCGTCAGCGCTGAGATCCGCGGCATCACCGGCGTAAAAGGCAGCGAGACCCACGAGGTCGAGCTGACCCTCGACGACCAGCCCCGCGTCGTCGAAGCCCCGGGCGACCTGCAGGCCGCCCTCGACGTCGACCCCGTCGCGCTGGCCGCCTGGAACAAGCTGGCCCCCAGCCACAAGAAGGCCCACGTCACCGCCATCGAAGGCGCCAAGGCCCCCGAGACGAGGCTCCGCCGCGTCCAGAAAGCCATCGAAATGCTGACGACCTAACCCACCGGCCTCTCCCCGATCCTCCCCCGCGTGGCGGGGGAGGGGGACCAGCGAAGCTGGTGGAGGGGGCGGCCAAAACCTCAGTGATCACCCTCCACCAACCCGCACTCCCGCGGGACCGGCGGAGCCATATCCAACCCGGAGACTTCCAATGCTACGCCGAACCGTCCTTGCCATCGCCGTCCTCGCCAGCTTTGCTCTCGCGTCGCCGGTTACTTCATCGATTGCCCAACAAGGAGTTGCTCCCATGCCCACCCCCACCAAGTCCGGCTACGTTCCCGTCAACGGCGGCAAGGTCTACTACGCCACCTATGGCAGCGGCGCCCCGCTGGTCCTGTTGCACGGCGGCCTGATGACGATCGAGACTTTCGGCCCCGTCCTCCCCGCCCTCGCCAAAACCCACGAGGTGATCGCAATCGAGGCGCAGGGCCACGGCCGCACCGGCCCGCTCGACCGCCCGATGAGCTTCGACAACATGGCCGCCGATGTCGCCGAGGTCATCAAGTCGCTCGGCTACGACAAGGTCGACGTCGTCGGCTACTCGATGGGCGGCACCATCGGCCTCCGCCTCGCGCTCGCTCACCCCGAGCTGGTCAAGCGGCTGGTCATCGCGTCGGCCCCCTTCGCCTTTGCCGGCTGGCACGACTACAATCAGCAGGGCATGCGCGGGCTCAACGCGAGCCTCGCCGAAGGCATGAAGGGCACGCCGCTCTACGAAGCCTTCGCAGCCGTGAACCCCGACCCCGCGACCAATTTCCCCAAGCTGCTCGACCAGATGCAGTACATGGGCAAGGACTATGACTTCTCGGCCGAAATCCCCAACCTCAAGGTCCCCACCCAGCTGGTCTACGGCGACTGGGACGCCGTCCGCACCAGCCACGCCGCGAAGTTCTTCGAGCTGCTCGGCGGCGGCCTGCAGGATGCCCTGTGGGACAGCTCGGGCATGAACCAGAACCGCCTCGCCATCCTCCCCGGCGTCACCCACTACACCATGATGACCTCACCCAAGCTCGCCGAAACCGCCCTCGCGTTCATCGACGTGAAGTGACGGAAAGGCCGGCGGGTGAGGCACCGTCCCCGCCCACCCACCGGCCCCCAACCTCCCCCTCGACGGGGAAGCAAGCGTAGCTTGTGAGCGCAGCGAACTAGCGAAGCTCGGAGGGGGCGCGCGATGAGCGCCGGCGCCCCCTCACATTCTTAACAAACCCTTGACCCCACCCCCCGGGTCCCGGCTCTATGCCGCCATGCTTGAGTCGCTCTTCGACACGCCGGCGCGCGACCCCGCTGAAATCCTGCGTACCGTATTCGGTCACCAGAGTTTTCGGGGCCAGCAGGAGGACGTTGTTCGCCACGTTACCAGTGGCGGCGATGCGGTGGTGCTGTTCCCCACCGGCGCCGGCAAGTCGATGTGCTACCAGCTGCCGGCCCTGGCGCGCCCTGGCGTCGGCATCGTCGTCTCGCCGCTCATCGCCCTGATGCGCGATCAGGTCGAGGCGCTGAAGCAGGCCGGCGTCAACGCCGCGACGCTCAACTCCTCGATCTCGTCCGAGGAATCCTCCCGCACCTTCCGCGATCTCAAGTCCGGCAAGCTCGACCTGCTCTATGTCGCGCCCGAGCGCCTAGTGCTTCCCGGCTTCAAGTCGATGATGCAGGGCGTACCGATCTCGCTCATCGCCATCGACGAGGCGCATTGCGTTTCGCAATGGGGCCACGACTTCCGCCCCGAATATCGCGAACTCGCCTCGATCGCCGCCGATTATCCCGGCGTGCCGCGCATCGCGCTCACCGCCACCGCCGACCCAACCACCCGCGACGATATCATCGAGCGGCTCGGCCTCACCGATGCCCGCATCTTCACCACCAGCTTCGATCGCCACAACATCAGCTACTCGATCGTCGAACGCGACAACGCCCGCTCGCAGCTGAAGAGCTTCCTCGCCCGCCACAACGGCAGCTCCGGCATCGTCTACTGCCTCAGCCGCGCCAAGGTGGACTCGACCGCCGAGTGGCTGAACAAGGAGGGCATCCGTGCGCTGCCCTACCACGCCGGCATGAATGCCCGCGACCGCGCCGCCAACCAGGACGCATTCCTGAAAGAGGACAGCCTCTGCCTCGTCGCCACCGTCGCCTTCGGCATGGGCATCGACAAGCCCGACGTGCGTTATGTCGCCCACATGGACCTGCCGTCCTCGATTGAGGCCTACTACCAGGAGACCGGCCGCGCCGGCCGCGACGGCCTGCCGGCCGAAGCCTGGATGTGCTACGGCATGGCCGACGTGGCGCAGCGCCGCCGCATGATCGACGAGGGCAACGCCCCCGACGAAGTGAAGCGCGTCGAGCGCCTGAAACTCACCGCGCTGCTCGCCGTCTGTGAAACCCCGGAATGCCGCCGCAAGGCCATCCTCGCCCACTTCGGCGAAGCGCATCCCGGCCAGTGCAACAACTGCGACACCTGCCTCGTGCCGGTCGAAACCTGGGACGGCTCGGACGCCGCCATCAAGGCCATGGCCGCGGTCTACCGTACCGGCCAGCGCTTCGGCGCCGGGCACATCATCGATGTGCTGATGGGCAAGGTCACCGACAAGGTCACCCAGTTCAGTCATCAGGACCAGCCGGTGTTCGGGCAGGGCAGGGACCTCGACCAGCGCTCCTGGCAATCGGTGCTCCGCCAGCTAACTGCCATGGGCCTGATCATCGTCGACCACGCCTTCGGCGCCCTGCACCTCACCGAGGAATCCCGCCCCGTCTTCAAGGGCGAGCGCAAGATCACCCTCCGCCGCGACCGCCCGCGTAAAGCCACCGAAACTCGCCGTGCCCTGCAGAACGCCGTGGCGCTACCGCCCGCGGCTCAGTCCCTCTTCGAGGCGTTGCGTTCAGAACGCGCCGCCATCGCCAAATCCCAGGGAGTGCCGCCCTACGTCGTGTTCCACGACACGACGCTCCGCGCCATGGCCCTGGAACGCCCGCAGACGATGACAGAGCTGGGCACCATCAACGGCATCGGCGAGAGCAAGCTGAAGCGCTACGGGGCGGAGTTTTTGGCGGTGTTGCGAACGGCCGGGCCGTAAGGTCTGTTGTTAGTGTGCCGGTTCTGCTGAGGAGGAGCCTGTGCAGGCCAGATGCTTCGAGTGCGGTACCCTAATCGAGGCCGCAACTGCCGATGCCGTCGAGGACGCCTTCGTCGCGCATGGCACCGAGGTGCATGCGTGGTCCTACCCCGAGCAGGCGGTCCGCAACTATGCCCGCAACTTCGCCGAAGCGGTGGACCGGCTCGGCGGCGACACCGAGCGGCTGCCCGAGATCGGGGAGGTGTCCGTGCATGCGGTCACCACCGACCGCATCGACGACTGGCTGCGCTACTTCGATCACGACGCCTTCGCCGGTAATCCGGACTGGGCCTCCTGCTATTGCCTCGAACCGCATATTCCGGCGCCACCCGAAATGCCGGAGCGCCCGTGGCGCCAGTCCCGAGCAACCCTCGCCGAACGCTTCCGCGGTGGCGGCACCTTCGGCTATCTCGCCTACGTCGATGGCCGGCCAGCCGGTTGGGTCAACGCCTCGCTGCGCGCCGACTATGGCCTCTATCGCGATGTCGATCCGGCGGGGCCGGAGCCAGCCCGGGTCATCGGTGTCTCGTGCTTCGTCATCGCCCCGCCATATCGGCGGCACGGCATTGCGTCTGCTCTGCTCGATCGCGTGATTGCCGACGCGGCCGAACGCGGCGCCGGCTGGGTCGAGGCCTACCCGCACAATACCCCGGAGCAGAACGACGCCGGCCACTTCCGCGGCCCGCGTTCGCTCTACGAAACCCGCGGCTTCGAGCCGACGGTGGTGAGAGAGCGCTATACTGTGCTGCGCTTGGCGGTCGCGCCCGGGCGCTAGCTCAAGTCCCCCGAGGCTTCGCCCGTGCGGTGGCCGCCGCTTCCAGCGGGTTCTCCGGCCAATAGTGCCGCGGATACCGCCCCTTCAAATCCTTCGCCACATCCTTCCAGCTCCCCCGCCAGAACCCCGGCAAATCCCGCGTCGTCTGGATCGGCCGATGCGCCGGGCTCAGCAGTACCAAAAGCAGCGGCACCTTCCCACCTGCAACACTCGGATGCCGGTCCAGCCCGAAGAGCTCCTGCACCCGCACCTCCAGGGCCGGCCCGTTCTCCGCCCCGTAGTCGATCGGCAGATGCGATCCCGATGGCGCATCGAAATGCGAAGGCAGCAACCGTTCGATCTCCTGCCGCCGCGCCCACGGCAGCAGCCCCTCGAGCGCCCCGCCCAGGTCGTCCGCCCCGATCTCCGCCAGCGCCGTCTTGCCGGTGATCGAAGGCACCAGCCAGCCCATATCCGCCGCCAGCCCCGTATCCGACAGGTCCGGCCACTCCTCGCCGAGCGTCGCCCGTAGATAGCTCGCTCGCTCCCGCAGCGCCTTCTGCTCCTTGGTCCACGGCAACACGCCGACCCCAAGCCCAGCGATCCCCTCCGCCAGCGCCCCCGCCGCCGCCAGCGGATCGGAAATCGCCACCGGCGCCTCATCCAGCCGCAGCGCCCCGAGCCGCCGCACACGTCGGGCCCGCACGCTGCGCGAAGCGCGATCGAACGCCATCGCCACCTCGTCGACGATCTCGCCGGCGAACAGTTCCTCGATCGTCGCCCGCTCGATCGCCGCCGCCGCCCGGATCCGGCCCGTCGCCGCCGCGCCGGTGATGTCGGTCACCACAAGATATGGCGCGCTCGCCAGCCCGTCGCTCTCCTCGAGGCTCGCCTGCCGCCCGTTGGCCAGCCGGAACCGTCCCCGCGCGCCCGCCTGCTGCGCCACGCGATCCGGGTAAGCCCGTGCCAAATGCCGTCCCACCTCGCCGCCGGAACCAGTGTTGCCGACCATCCCGGCCCAGCGCCGCGCCAGCCCATGCGCTTCGTCGGCCCGCTTGCCGCGCTCGCGCCCGAACCGCTCGAGCCGGTGCGTCAGGTCAGTGCCATCGCCGCCCAGCCCGCGCTCGCCGATCAGCACCGCCAGTTGCGCCGCCGTCAGCGCGTCATCTTCCTCCGCCGCCCGATGGATCATGTGCCCCAGCCGCGGATGCAGCGGCAGCCGCGCCAGCGCCTTGCCCTCCGCGGTGATCCGCCCGTCATCGCCCAGCGCCTCGAGCCCCTTCAGCAGCCCCACCGCCTCGTTCCAAGCCGGCCCCGGCGGCGGATCGAGAAACCTCAGCTGCGCCGGATCACTCACGCCCCAGCCGGCAAGGTCCAGCGCCAGCCCAGAAAGGTCCGCCTCCAGCATCTCCGGCGCATCGAACGCCATGAGCGCCGCGTTCTGCCCCTCGCCCCACAACCGGTAGCACACCCCCGGCTCGACACGCCCCGCACGCCCCCGCCGCTGATCCGCCGAGGCCCGCGACACCTTCCGCGTTTCGAGCACCGATAGCCCAGTCGCCGGCTCGTAGGCCGGCGCACGCCTGAGCCCGCTATCGACGACGATCCGCACCCCCTCGATGGTCAGCGACGTCTCGGCGATCGACGTCGCCAGCACCACCTTGCGCCGCCCGTTCGGTGCCGGCTGCACCGCGCGATCCTGCTCCTCCGGCGTCAGCTGACCGTAAAGCGGCGCCATATCCACATCCGCCGCGACTCGGCCGGCGAGCCGCTCCGCCACCCGCCCGATTTCGGCTTGCCCGGGCAAGAACACCAGCGCCGAACCCGGCTGCGCCCGCAGCGCCTCCAGCACCACGCTCGTCACTTGATCCTCGATCTTCAAAAGCGGATCGCGGTCGCGCCAGATCGTCTCCACCGGAAACGCCCGCCCCTCCGAGACGATCACCGGCGCCCCGTCGAGCAGCTCTGCCACCCGCGCCCCGTCGATCGTCGCCGACATCACCAGCACCCGCAGGTCGTCGCGCAACGCCGCCGCATCGAGCGCCAGCGCCAACCCGAGGTCGGCGTCGAGGCTCCGCTCATGGAACTCGTCGAACAGCACCGCGGCGATGCCCCTGAGCTCCGGATCATCAAGGATCATCCGGGTGAACACCCCCTCGGTCACCACCTCGATCCGCGTGCGCTTCGTCACCTTGGTATCGAGCCTGACGCGATAGCCGACCACGCCGCCAACTTCGTCATCGAGCGATTGCGCCATCCGCCGGGCTGCGGCGCGCGCCGCCAGCCGCCGCGGCTCCAGCATCACGATCCTGCCGTCACCCCGCCACGGCGCATCGAGCAGCGCCAGCGGCACCCGCGTCGTCTTACCGGCCCCGGGCGGCGCCACCAGCACTGCATAGGGTCCAGCCTCCAGCGCGGCCGTCAGCCGGGGCAGGGCCTCATCGATGGGGAGGGGCGGCAGCTTCATGCCGCTTCAATCGGGGAAAAGGGCGTATGACGCAAGCCGGTGCGGGGGTCCACAGCCACCGGCCCCTCAACTCAGCCCCGTCAGCTCACGTTCTTCAGCATATCGAGCAGTGAGCCGTCGAAGTCCTCGACGGGCGCGGGTGCGGGGCCGGCGCGCTTGGTGGTGGCAATCTCCGACCACCCCACGACAACCGTAATGCCACCGACCTTGCGATCGGCCACGTACCAGGGGGTCAGCACAGTCGCGAATTGCACCGCCGCGCCGCTGGTCGGGCTGGCGAAGGTCCGCCGGGTCTTCACGGTCTGCCCCTTCAGCGCCGCCTCATACTCGGCGATCTGCTCGGGCGGCGTATCGGGGAACAACTGGGCGATGGTCTTGCCGATCACCTCGCGCCGCTCGACGAAACGGTGCGCCTTCAGCCAGTACACGGAGCAGTCGAGCACGCGGAGCTTCTCGTCCAGCACGGCGATCGGCGCCGGCATGTCGGCGACCAGGTCCTGCACCAGCTTCAGCCGGCCCTGCACCTGCAGCTCACGCTCCATGTCCTGTGTCACGTCGCGACTGGCGCCGAACAGCTCGATTACCCGGCCGTCGCGCACCCGCAGGTCGGCGATGGTCTCGATCATCCTCAGCGCGCCGTCGCGCCGCTCGATCCGCAGCCGGCAGCGAAAGCCGCGCCGGTCCTGCAGTGCCTGGGCGATCAGCGTCAGCAGCTTGCCGCGATCTTCAGGCACATAGAGCTTCACCATGTCCTGCAGCGGCACCGACCCATCGGCCACGAGGCCGTACATTTCGGCGACCCGCTCCGACAGCACTACCGTGCCCGGGAAGATCACTTTCCACTGTCCGTAGCCCTCGTGCAGCTCATAAAGCTGGAGCGCGCGGTCCGCGTCGGTCAATGCCGGAATGGGTTCCACGTCAGCCAGCGACTGCGATGAGGAGGCGATCAACTGCTTGTCGAACATAGGGGTCCGTAACGGGCAGGAATGGTGGCAGCCGAAAGCTAGCCTTGCGGCAGTTAAGTATTGGTTCGTATCAGCCGTGCTGGCGCTGCTCTGCGGCGGTCCGCGGCTGCGCCACCAATCCGGTCTCGGCCAGGCGGCGCGCCTGGGCCTGCGGCAGCGGCCGGCTGAACAGGTAGCCCTGCGCTTCGTTGCAGCCCTCGGCGCGCAACATCAGCAGCTGCTCCCAGGTCTCCACCCCCTCGGCCGTCACCCGCGTCTTCAGCGACCGCCCCAACCCGATGATCGCCCGAACGATGGCCGCAGAGTCCTCGGCGCCCGGCAGGTCGGCGACAAACGAGCGGTCGATCTTGATCTTGTCGAAGGCGAAGCGGCGCAGATAGCTCAGCGACGAGTAGCCGGTACCGAAATCGTCCAGCGCCACCCTGATGCCCATGCGGTGCAGTTCCTCGAGCGCCGCCAGCGCCTCCGCGCTCTCGTCGAACAGCACGGACTCGGTGATCTCGAGCTCCAGCCGCTCCGGCGCCAGACCGGTCTGCTCCAGGGCGGTGGCCACCGCCTGTACCACCGCGCGGTTGCGGAACTGCGCCGGCGACAGGTTCACTGCCAGCGACACGGTCTCCGGCCAGCGGGCCGCTTCCGCACACGCCTGCTGCAGCACGAACGCCCCGATCGCGTCGATGATCCCGCTTTCCTCGGCCAGCGGGATGAACACCATCGGCGACACCGAGCCTCGCCCCGCGCAGTCCCAGCGCAGCAGCGCCTCGAAGCCGGTCAACCGGTTGCTGCCGATATCGATCTGCGGCTGGTACACCACCGACAGCTCGCCGCGCCCCAGCGCCAGCGACAGGTCGCGCTTCATCTCGCGCCGCGCTCGGAGCTCCTGGTCCATGGCCGGCTCGAAAAAGCGGTAGTCCCGGCCCTTGTCGCTCTTCACGCGATACAGCGCCACGTCGGCATATTGCAGCAGGCTGTCCGCATCGCGCCCATCTCGCGGCGCAATCGCAATGCCGATGCTGGCGCCGACGCTCACCGTTTCGCCGTCGATCTCGAACGGCGTCGCCAGCGCCGCGAGGATCGCCTGCGCGGTGGCGGCGGCGTCCTCCGGCTGGCTCACTTCCAGCAGCAGCGCAAATTCATCGCCGCCCAGCCGCGCCACCAGGTCGCGCTCGCCGGCACAGCGGTTGAGCCGTCCGGCCACCTCGCGCAGCAGCATGTCGCCGGCCAGGTGCCCGAGCGTGTCGTTGACCAGCTTGAAATCGTCGAGGTCGATCGACAGCACCGCCAGCGTGATCCCGTTGAGCAGCTTGAGCAGCGCCAGGTCCATGCCTTCCTGGAAGTGCATGCGATTGGGCAGGCCGGTCAGCGTGTCGTGCCGCGCCAGATAGTCGAGCCGCGTAGCGCTGGCCACGACTTCGGCCTCATTCTGCTTGGCCTCGGTGACATCGCTCGATAGCGCCAGCAGTCGCGCCACATTGCCGTCGCCGTCGAGGATCGGCGAAATCGAGATATCCCACCAGCGCGGCTTGCCCTTGGCGGTTGGGCCGAACAGCGTGCGCCGCGCCGTCTCGCCCTGCAGCGCCGCGGCGATCGCCGCCTGGATAGCCCGCCTCTCCTCGCTCGGCCAGAACCGCTCGAACGGGAGCCCCTTGATCGCCTCGAAGTCGTCGACCTCCATGATCCGGATGCCCGGGCCATTCATGAAGATCAGCCGGCCCTCCTTGTCGAGCACCTCCATGGCCATGTTGCTCGCCTCGAGGATCGAGCGCGCGAACGCTTCGCTTTCCCGCAGCGCCGCCTCGGCCATCCGTCGGTCGTGAATGTCCTCCAGCGTGCCATACCAACGCAGGATCCGGCCCAGCTTGTCGCGGCGGGGCGATGCGCGCGCCCGCATCCACCGGTATTCGCCGCTCTTGAGCCGGATGCGATAGGTGAGATCTACGGGATCGCCGCTCTGGAGCGAGCGGGTCCATTCGGCGATGGTCGGCGCCAGGTCGTCCGGGTGCAGTGCATTGGCCCAGCCTTGGCCCAGCGTCCCCTCGGCATTGAGTTCCACCATCTCGAGCCAGCGTGGCCCGAACTCGATGATGTTGCCCTCCGGGTCGGCCAGCCACATCACCTCGGGGTTGAGATCCACCGCCGTGCGATAGTGATCCTCGCTCTCGCGCAGTGCCTGTTCGGCGAGCGTGGTCCGCGTCACGTCCTGCACGATGACCTGCACTTCGTCGGGGCCGAGCGGGAAATGCGCCGCGCTGAACTGCAGGGTCAGGTCGCCGTCGGGGAGGCCGCGAAACCGGAACGTCCCGGATTTGCCGCTCCGCAATGCTGCATGCAGCCGCCGCCGCACCCGCGCTCGATCCGACGGATGCAACCTTGCCAGCATGTCGGTCAGCGGCACGCCCTGGTTGCTGGCCGCCTCGCCGATGCCGGTGGCCGGGTGAAAGACCCGGTCAGTCACCCCGCGCCAGGTCCACACGGAAATGCCGGTCGCACTGCCGATCTGCCGCAGCGTCTCGGCGGCAGCCTCTGCGCTCCGTCCTCGCGGCGCGTCCGTCGACGCAGTGCCTCTGTTGCGCATGCGATCCTCAGCCTCGGCCGCATGCTAAGCAGTGAAGTCGGCCAAAAGATTAATCGCATCAACGGATCGGGGGCGAATGACCACCGCCGCACCGGCAACTTCCCCGGTGGTTAAGGTTCGCTGAATGTAGTCCTCAGCAAACCTATGTATCTCAGGCCCACTCGCCCTTGCGCATAACGGGCACTTTGCTGCCGTCTGCTTTGATACCGTCGATGTCGATCTTGTCCGAGCCGATCATCCAGTCGATATGGATCAGGCTCTTGTTGCCACCGCGCTTGGCGATCTCGTCGGGGCTCATCTTCGTGCCGTTGACGAAGCAGTCGGCATAGCACTGGCCCAGCGCGATGTGGCACGCGGCATTTTCGTCGAACAGCGTGTTGTAGAACAGGATGCCGCTTTTCGAGATCGGCGACGAATGCGGCACCAGCGCCACTTCGCCCAGCCGGCGCGAGCCCTCATCGGTATCGAGCACCTTCTGCAGCACCGCCTCGCCCTTCGACGCCTTGGCCTCGACGATCCGCCCGCCTTCGAACTTCACCTCGATATCGGCGATCAGCGTGCCGTTATGGCTCAGCGGCTTGGTCGAGCGCACATAGCCCTCGACGCGCTGGCTGTGCGGCGTCGTGAACACTTCCTCGGTCGGGATGTTCGGGTTGCAGGTGATGCCGTTCTTCGCTTCCGACGCGCCGCCCTTCCAGCGATGCTCGTCAGCGAGCCCGATGGTCAGGTCGGTGCCCGGCCCGGTGTAGTGCAGCGAGGCGAACTGCTGCCCGTTCAGCCAGGTCCAGCGCTCCTTCAGCTTGGCGTTATGCGCCTTCCACGCGCCGATCGGATCCTCGACATCCACCCGGCTTGCCGCAAAGATCGCGTCGGCCAGCTTCTTCACCGCCACGTCCTCGGCGTCGTCCGGGAACACCAGCTTGGCCCAGCTGGCATTGGGGTACGACACGATGTTCCAGTTGATGTCGAAGCCGGTGATTTTCTCCAGCGCCGGCTTGTAGGCCATCGACGTTGCGCGGTTGGCGCGCGCCACCTTGGACGGGTCTTCGTTCGCCAGCATCATCGGGTTGTCGCCCGAAATCGCCAGCCGCGCCGCGTTGCCGTCGAACGCCTTGGCCATGCCCTCGAACAGCCAGCCCGGCGCCTTGTCGAAGCTGGCGTCGGCCGCATGGCGATAGCGGTTCAGCGTGATCTCCTCATCCGAAAAGATCGGCTGCACCACGCCGGCACCCGCCTTGTAGGCGTGCTCGGCGATCTTGCGCACCAATGGCAGCGCCGCCATCGGCGCGGTCAGGACCAGGTCTTGTCCGGGCTGGAGCTGAAGCCCCACCTTGATCGCGACTTCCGCGAGCTTGTCGAGTTTGACGGGGTCGATGGGGGAGTTGCCCAGAGCCATTGGAAAACCTTCGCAATAATTGAGGGACGACTGTTACCCCTCGCTTCCGCTGCCTTCAAGCAGGCCAGTTGGTGAAGGTCGTCATCCGCCGCCTCGATCCGCGTCTCGACCCCAAACTGCCACGCCCGCATGGCGGCGAGCCGATCCACCGCCTCGTCCTCGGGCCTTTGCCCGCCGATCCGCGTCCAGTCCATGTCCATCTCCTGTGGTTCTCACAGCGGATGGTCGAGCTGGTTCCCGGGGAATCGACATTTGACGCCGCGCAATCGGCATCCGGTTGGCGCGGGCGAGGCCATTCGAGCAACAACACCTACGCCCGGGCGTAGGGTGTGGGTGTCCGCTTCCGGCCCGAAGCGGACGTTCATTTGACGCTCCCGGCAGCCCCAGATCGGCATATACACGAAGTCGAATCCGCTGAGATAGATGACGAGGAGATAGCTCCAATGCGGGCGATCGTGGTCACGGACCAGGCCGCAGGAACGGCCGGGATGAAGCTGGTGGAGCGACCCGCGCCGCGGGCAGCGATAAATGACGTCGTCGTTCAGGTTCATGCGTCAGGGTTCGTCCCGACTGAGCTGACGTGGCCCTCGACTTGGACCGATCGCGCCGATCGTGAACGGACGCCATCGATCCCAGGGCACGAGGTGGCCGGAGTGGTCACTGCCCTCGGTTATGGCACGACGGGGCTGTCGGTGGGACAGCGGGTGTTCGGCCTCGCGGACTGGCATCGCGACGGCACGCTGGCTGAGTATGTGGCCGTCGAGGCGCGTAACCTCGCGCCGCTACCGGGCGACCTCGACTTCACAGCGGGGGCGAGCCTGCCGATCTCTGGCCTGACCGCGTGGCAGGGACTCTTCGAGCACGGCCGCCTACGCGCGGGGCAGAGCGTCCTCGTGCACGGCGCCGCTGGCGCGGTCGGGTCAATGGTGGCGCAGCTCGCTCGTGAGTTCGGCGCCTATGTCATCGGCACCGGTCGCGCGGCCGACCGTCAGAAGGCGCTCGACTACGACGCGCAGGAGTTCGTCGATCTGGAGAACGATGTCCTGGAAGACATCGGCGGAGTCGATCTGGTGTTCGACTTTATCGGCGGCGACATCGGGAAGCGGTCCGCGGGCCTGGTTCGAGCCGGAGGAACACTGGTGTCCATTGTCGGGCCGGCCGAGGCGCGGCCCGCCGATGGTTTGGCGATCGACTTCGTCGTCGAGTCCGATCGTGGCCAACTGACACAGATCGCGCAGCGGGTGCGAGATGGTCGGCTGCGAACGAACATCGGCAACGTCTCGACCCTCGATGACGCCGTCGCCGCCTTCAACCCGACCGAGCGACGCACAGGGAAGACGATCATCCGCGTTCGTCAGTGAGGGCGTCGCATGATGCGAAGGGTGGATGTGCCCTGCTAGCGCACAGCGGGCACTGACGGATGACCGCGTCTGGCGCATAGCGGACGCAGGCGCCGACACCTGAGGTAAGGGCGTGGGGTCAACCCCCTCAGTACGTCTCCGGCACATAAAGCTCCGGCTTCACCGCGTGCCGCACATAATCCGCATGCCGCACGCGCGCCGGCAGCTCAACTTCCTGCTTGGGCACATCCTCGTAGTTCACCTGGCTCAACAAGTGCGCGATGCAGTTGAGCCGCGCCCGCTTCTTGTCCACCGCCTGCACCACCCACCACGGCGCTTCCGCCGTATGCGTGCGATCGAACATCTCTTCCTTGGCCTTGGTGTATTCTTCCCAGTGCACCCGGCTTTCGAGGTCCATGGGTGAGAGTTTCCACTGCTTCAGCGGGTCATGCAGCCGCATCTGGAAGCGGAATTCCTGTTCTTCGTCGGTGATCGAGAACCAGTATTTGACGAGAATGATGCCCGAGCGGACCAGCATGCGTTCGAACTCCGGCACGGTGCGGAAGAACTCCTCGAGCTCGTCCGGCGTACAGAACCCCATCACCCGCTCGACGCCCGCCCGGTTGTACCAGGAGCGGTCGAACAGCACCATTTCGCCCGCCGTCGGCA
This sequence comes from Devosia sp. P2_G7, assembly GCF_056403495.1. Lineage (NCBI taxonomy): Bacteria > Pseudomonadati > Pseudomonadota > Alphaproteobacteria > Hyphomicrobiales > Devosiaceae > Devosia > Devosia sp. P2_G7. Next base: position 47,167 of record NZ_JBFUFI010000008.1, on the reverse strand, counting down.
GGTGCGGCACGTAGCGCTGGAAATACCACTGGTGCCGCTCGCGCTCGGTCGGCGCCGGCAGTGCCACGACGCGCGCCACGCGCGGGTTCAGCCGCTGCGTCACCCGCTTGATGGCGCCGCCCTTTCCGGCGGAGTCGCGGCCCTCGAAGATCACCACCATCTTGAGCTTCTTGTAAGCCACCCAGTCCTGCAGCTTCACCAGCTCATGCTGCAGCCGGAACAGCTCGCGAAAATACACCTTGCGGTCGATCGTATCGGCCGCCGGACCCTGCATGCCCTCGGCGACCAGCTCGTCAAGCCGGTCGTCCTCCATCTGCATTTCCAGCTCTTCGTCGAAATCGTCGGCGATCGCCTGCTTGATCCGCTCGAGTTCGGCCGGCGTCTTGGTCTCTTGGTCGTTCATCGTGGGCACCCATGGATTGCTAGCGGGAGGGGTGCCCGTTCCATATGAAGCTATTGTGACCGTATGCCGGGCCTTGGCCCGCGGGCGCCTTTTGGCGTGATTATTCCTCGGCCAAGCCCGCCAGACGTAGCCCTTGGAGCATCGCTTCCAGCCGCGACGCATCCTTCTGCGGCTGCGCAGCCCATACCCGGGCCACCGTGACACCCGGCGACAATCGCTTCAGTGTTGCGAGGTGGCGCTTCGCCTCGTCCATCCGCCCCAGATGCGCGTTTGCCGCGACCAGCATCCAGTAAGTGCAGACGAAGCTCGGATTGGCCGAAACCGAGCGCTTCGCCCAGTTCAGCGATTCCTCGTAGTTACCCTTCACCAGTTGCGCGTGCGCAATTGCCGTCAGCGGCCAGTGCGCGCCGTCGAGGCTGGGGCTGAGCCGGATGGCGTGCTCGCTGAAGGCGATCGCGTCATCGAGATTGCCGAGGTGCAGGTGGGTGATGCCGGCAAAGATCATCACCGTCAGGTTGTTCGGGTTGGTCTCCACCGCGCGCTGCGTCAGCACCAGCCCGCGATCGTAGTCGCGCAGGTTATGGATCAGCATCATGGAACTGAGCGACAGCGCCACCGCGTCGTCGCGCGCATTGGCCAGCGCCCGCTCCACCAGCTCGATGCCCAGCGCGGTGTCGTCATTGCCGATCGCCGGCCAACCCATGGTCGAGCGGTGCAGCATGGCGTTGCCGGCATAGACTAGGTAGGTCGGGTTGTTCGGCTCGAGGTCGATCGCTCTGAGCAGCAGCGCGATCGCCTCGGCATTGGCGTCGCGCGTCTGCGACAGGTGCATCGGCAGCGCCCGCAGATAGAGGTCGTACGCCTCGACGCTGTCCGGCCGCTCTCGCCGCGAGCGCTCGATCTCGGCCCAACGAATGGTCGGTTCCACCAGCGACGCCACCTTGCTGGTGATCTGGTCCTGGAACTCGAACACGTCGTCCAGCTTGCCGTCGAACTTCTCGGCCCAGAGGTGTGCGCCCGTCGCCGCGTCCACCAGCTGCGCGGTGATCCGCAGCCGATCCTTGGCCCGCCGAACACTGCCTTCGAGCACGTAGCGCACCCCCAATTCGCGCGCCACCTGCCGCACGTCGACAGCGCGGCCCTTGTAGACGAAGCTCGAATTGCGGGCGACCACCGCGAAATCGCGGAACCGGCTCAGCGCGGTGATGATGTCTTCCACCACCCCGTCGGCGAAATACTCCTGCTCGGCATCGCCGCCCATATTGGCGAACGGCAGCACGGCGACCGATGGCCGCCGCGGCGTCACCGGGCCGAATTCCGGCGATTTCGTGCTGCGGGCGTTGCCAGTCACCACCTCGAACACCCGCACTGGCCGCGCGATGTTCTTCAGCTCTCGTTCGCCCAGGTCGCGAAACCCGGTCTTCATCCGGTCGCGAACTTCCTCAAACACCTTGCTCGAAACGTAGACCCCGCCCGGCTCGGCAATCTGCTGCAGCCGCGCCGCGACATTGATGCCGTCGCCGTAGATGTGGGCGTCGTCGTGCACCACGTCGCCCTGGTTGACCCCGACGCGGAAGATCATCCGCTTCTTGACCGGCACGTCGGCGTTCCGCTCCGCCATCAGCGCCTGCATGGCGACGGCGGCCTCCACGGCGCCCACGGTGCTGCTGAACTCCGCGACGATGCCATCGCCGGCGAGGTCGACGACGCGACCGCCATAGCGCTGGAGCAACTGCAGTACTGCCGTCTGATGTCCCTTCAGCGCAGCGACGGTGCCGGACTCGTCAGCGCCGATCAGGGCGCTGTATCCCGCTATGTCCGCACACAACACCGCCACCAGGCGGCGAGACAAAACTTGTTCCATTTCCGCTTCCTAGGCGGAGTCTCCGCGCCCTGTCGAAGGGTAAAGCGTGGCAGTGTTACTTGGAAGTGGAAACGTTAGCACTACTCTCCCTTCGGGATTAGCCGAAAATCCGGCAAATCGCGCAATCCGAGCTCCGGTCCGGCCGGCGAATAGACCACGAACAGCTGCATCGGTCCGGTCCCGGTATTGAGCGTCGAGTGGAATCGGTCCTCCGGCACGAACACCGTGCACCCGGGCCCCACCTTCTGCACCACCGGCACGCCCTCGGGCGTCTCCACCATCTGCTCGCCCTCGCCCGAGATCACGAAGATGATCTCCTCGGCCCCCGGATGGTTGTGTCGGCTATGCCCCTGGCCCGGCGGCAGATCCACCACCCCGCCCGAAAACCGCTTCGCCCCATTCACCTCCGGCGCCACGGTGAGCGACAGCTTTCCCCAATCGAACCCGAACGCGCTGACATCGCGCGGATAGACGAAGTTGTTCTCGGTCATTGTTCCTCCTCCAAATCGGGGCTCCCCACCCCCCACCCTTGATCCCTCCCCGCAAGGGGGAGGGAGACGACTGCTAGCGCCCCACGCTCCACCCTCCCCCTTGCGGGGAGGGTAGCGCCGCTAGGCCCAACGGGCCGTAGCAAAGCTAGGGTGGGGGGCGTTACGCTCAAACGCCCGGGTTACGCCCCCGTCCGCAACCCCTTGAAGCTCTCCACCTGCGCCTTGATCGCCACCTCCACCGGCAGCCGCTCCATCGAGCTCGCGCCATAGAACCCATGGCACCCCTTCACCCGGTCGAGGATGAACCTCGCATCCTCCGGCATCGAAATCGGCCCGCCGTGACACAATACGATCACATCGCCTCGCACCCCGCGCGCCGCCGCCGCGATCGCCTCGACCTCACCGGCGCATTGCTCCAGCGTCTTCGCCGCCTTGGCCCCGATCGCTCCGCCGGTCGTTACCCCCATATGTGCGACGATGATATCCGCCCCGGCTTTGGTCATCGCCACCGCCTCGTCGGGATTGAACACATACGGCGTCGTTAACAGGTCCAGCTTGTGCGCCTCGGCGATCATGTCCACCTCGAGCCCATAGCCCATGCCGGTCTCCTCGAAACTCACCCGCATCACCCCATCGAACAGCCCGATGGTCGGGAAGTTCTGAACCCCCGAGAACCCCATGGCTTTGAGCTCCGCCAAAAACTGCGGCATCAAGACGAACGGGTCCGTCCCGTTCACCCCCGCCAGCACCGGCGTGCGCTTCACCACCGGTAGCACCTCGCGCGCCATGTCCTTGACGATCTCGTTGGCGTTGCCGTAGGCGAGCAGCCCCGCCGCCGAGCCGCGCCCGGCCATGCGATAGCGCCCCGAATTGTAGATGATGATCAGGTCGATGCCGCCGGCCTCCTCGGCCTTGGCCGAAATACCGGTGCCGGCCCCGCCGCCCACGATCGGCTGCCCGCGGGCCACCATATCGTGGAATTTCCTGAGGATTTCGGCGCGCGCGATGGCAGCCATGCTGTCTCCTATGACGTGATTTCCTGAAAGGCGCGCACTGCCGCCTCGGCGAAGCTGGGATCGTTGATATGGCAGTCGAGCCGGATCAACTGCCGGTTGTCGCCCCACTGCACGGTCCGCTCGATCGCATCGAACAGCTCGGCATCGGCTTCCGCATCGCGGAACGCGCCACCCTCGATATCGAGCGCCGAGACCCCGCGCAGCGGAATGAGGAACCGCACCGGCCCGATGGCAGCATTGAGCTTGCCGCCGATCCATTCCCCGATCGCCCGGCACTCGTCGACACTCGTGCGCATCAGCGTCACGTTGGCGTTGTGCGAGTAGAGCAGGCGGTCCGCATAGTGCGCTGGTACCGTCTCGGGCGCCCAGAAGTTGACCATGTCGCACGCCCCGACCGAGCCGACATAAGGCACCGGTCGCCGCGAGATGCAGTCGAGCCGCTCGGGCCCGGCCGGCAGCACGCCGCCGAGCAGATAGTCGCAGACTTCGGTCGTGGTGACGTCGATCAGCCCGCCGACGAGGCCGGAATCGACCAGCATTTCCATGGTCTTGCCGCCCGTACCCGTGGCGTGAAAGACCAGCGGCTCGACGGCCCCGGTCAGCAACTCGACGATCTGCGTCACCGCCGGCGTCGTCACCCCGAACATGGTGAGCCCCACGGCCAGTTTGGTGGAGGGTTCCACCATCGTCGGATTGGCGCTCATGGCCACGACAGCGAGCGCTGCGTTCGACAAGATAACACGTGATATCCGGTTGAGCCCGGCCAGGTCCGTAACCGAGGGCATCATCACGATGTCGCTCACCCCGACATAGGGCCCGACATCGCCCGAGGCGAGGGTGGACACCATCACTTTCGGCAGCCCGATCGGCAGTTTGCGCATGCCGGCGGTGACAATCGAGGTGCCGCCACCACCGCCGATACCGACCATTCCCCCGATGTCATCACGTGTTATGACAAACCGTGCGAAGGCCTCCGCCATCCCGGCCACGGCGACGCCGCGATCGTTGCCCTCCAGCAGGTCCGGCGCGCCGAACTTAGCAACCTCGGCCGCGCCGACCTCGGGCGGGATCGTCGGCGCGCGCGTCCCCACGTCGACCACCAGCGGATCGGCGCCAAGCGCGCGAATTCTCTCCGCGAGGAAGGCAAGTTCCTCGCCCTTTGTGTCGGCTGTCCCGACCACGTAGATGCGCTTCATCGCACCCCTCCCGACACCGTTTCAGGTCACCCCGTCGATGCTCTCGCCGCCATGTCATGGCAGAGCCCCGCCGCCATTGCAAAGCATTTTGAGATGTGCGTATCATTTCGATATGGACGTCTCACAGCCCAATGAGCAGCAGAGTTCCGAGCCGAAAGGCGCCCGTGCGCGCACTCGCAAACTCATGCTCGAGACCGCCATCGCCCTGATGCAGAACGGCCAGACCCCGTCCGTCAGCGACGTCGCCGAGGCAGCCCAAGTGTCGCGCGCCACCGCCTATCGCTATTTCCCGAGCCAGGCCGCCCTGGTCCACGCCGTGGTCGACGAAGGCCTCGGCCCAATCCTCAACTGGAAGAGCGCCAGCGAGGATCCTGAGACCCGCGTCCTCGACCTGCTCGCGCTCACCATGCCGCGCGTCGCCGAGTTCGAGGCAACCTTCAAGGCGGCCCTGAAGCTGTCGCTCGAGCAGTGGGCGCAGCGCCGCGCCGGTACGCTCGGCGCCGAACCGCCGTTCAAGCGCGGCCATCGGGTCGAGCTGCTGCAAATGGCGATAGCGCCGCTCAAGAATAAATTGCCAGACGCCAAGTTCCAGCGACTCGCCAAGGCGTTGTCCCTGGTCTACGGTCTGGAAGTCCTCATTGTTCTCAAAGACTTGTGGGGGCTTGAGTTTGACGAGACTACGGAAGTCGCGACCTGGGCAGCCACCGCGCTAGTCCGCGCTGCCGTCGCGGAGTCCGCTGCCTGAGCCGGCGAGGGAAACTATTTTCCTAAACCGGGTCACGACTTGCATAAATGCTAGCATGTTAGCTTGACGAGACTGACAAAACGTTGAATTTGTAGTTTTGACGCACGTCGATCAGGAGGAAGATCAAGTGCGACGGGCGCTTGGAGGAGCGCCATAACTGGTGACCGCGCGGGCCTTGGGAGAGGCCAGCGCTGTAGTCCCGGTGATGAGGGAGGGGTCCCGAACGTCGCGAGAGAACGGCCGGTCGCCGAAGCTTGGGAGAGCTTTTGGCCGGTTCGCTGCTGTGAAGGCCCCCGGCACGGAGGAGGGGCTTCGGTCGGTGCCGCATATGCCGGCCGTCGGAAGCGCTAGAGGGAGGACCATAATGCGCACTGTTACCAAGGGCATACTGGCCGGTTTGGGCCTGATGCTTGCGTCGAGCACATCTGTGCTGGCGCAGGAACTGACCATCCTGTGGGCCGAATGGGATCCGGCCAACTATCTGCAGGAACTCGTCAACGAGTACCCGGATGCAAAGGTCACCGTGGAAACCGTTCCGTGGCCGGACTTCCAGACCAAGGCCTTCACCGAATTCAACGCCCAGGGCTCGGCCTATGACCTCGTGGTCGGCGACAGCCAGTGGCTGGGTGCAGGCTCGACGCAGGGACACTATGTCGACCTGACGGACTTCGTCGCTCAGCACAACCTGACTACGGCAATGGCTCCGGCGACCATGAAGTACTACTCGGAGTATCCGGGTGGTTCCGGCAAATATTGGGCCGTTCCGCTCGAAGGCGACGCGCTTGGCTGGGCCTATCGGAAGGATTGGTTCGAAAATCCGGACGAGATGGCCGCGTTCAAGGCCAAGTACGGCTACGACCTTGCCGTTCCGCAGACCTGGCAGCAGCTGCTCGACATTGCCGAGTTCTTCACGCGCCCGGACAAGAATATGTACGGGGCCGCGATCTACACGATGAATGCGGGCGATGCCATCGTCATGGGCGTCGAGAACTCGGTTTTCGCCTATGGCGGCTCGTTCGGTGACTACGCGAACTACAAGGTCACCGGCGAGCTCAACTCCGACAAGGCGGTGAAGGCGCTTGAGGACTATCGCAAGCTCTTTACCTACAACCCGCCGGGCTGGGGTAACGCGTTCTTCGTCGAAACCAATACGGCGTTTGCTCAGGGCCAGGCGGCGATGGCGATGAACTACTTCGCCTTCTTCCCCTCGTTGATCAACGAGGCCACCAATCCCTATGCCAAGTCGACCGGCTTCTTCGCCAACCCCAAGGGCCCGAACGGCGATGACTTCGCCGCGCTGGGCGGCCAGGGCATCTCGGTTGTGAGCTACAGCCAGAACAAGGACGCGGCGGTGAAGTTCCTCGAGTGGTTCATCAAGCCCGAGACCCAGAAGCGCTGGGCCGAGCTCGGTGGCTACACCTGCGATGCCAAGCTTCTCGAGAGCGCCGAGTTCCGCAACGCCACGCCGTACAACGAGGCGTTCTACCAGACCATGTTCAAGGTCCGCGACTTCTGGGCGCTGCCTGAATATGCCGAGCTCCTCACCGAGGCCGCCGACACCTTCTACCCCTATGTGGTGGACGGAAAGGGCACGGCCAAGGAGACCCTCGACAAGCTGGCGGCCACCTGGGTCGATACGCTCAAGTCGGCCGGCTACGCGGCCCAGTGACGGGTGACGAAACGTCCGGGGAGGCGGCGTTTGCCCGCCTCCCCGGATTCTCAAGCGGGGGACTCTGGCCTTGGATAAGTTGATGACAACGCTCGATCCAAAGACACGCGCAGCGACGCGCGGATGGAGCGACATCACCATTCGGAACCTGTTCATCATCCCCACGGTGGGGTTCCTGATCGTCTTCAATGTCTTCCCGCTGCTCTATTCGCTCGGGTTCTCCTTCACCGACTTCAAGGCATCGAGCAAAGCTGCGGCCAATTTCGTCGGCTTCAAGAACTATGCCGACGTGCTCGCCGATCCGGTGATCTGGCGCACCTTCACGACCACCCTGTGGTACGTCATCGTCTCGGTCACGGGCCAGTTCATCGTCGGCTTCGGCCTGGCGCTGCTGCTCAACCGCCCCATTCCCTTCAAGGGCTTCATCACGACGCTGCTGCTCTTGCCGATGATGCTCTCGCCGGTCGTGGTCGGCCTGTTCTGGAAGCTCATCTACGATCCCTCGTGGGGCATCCTCAATTATGTGCTCGGCCTGGGCAAAGTGGCCTGGCTCACCGACCCCAACCTCGCGCTCTACGCGGTCGCGATCACCGACATCTGGATGTGGTCGCCGTTCGTGATGCTGCTCTCGCTCGCCGGTCTCAGTGCCGTGCCCAAGCACCTCTACGAGGCCGCCTCGATCGATCGCGCCGGCCGGTTCTACACCTTCTTCCGCATCACCCTGCCTTTGGTCGCGCCGATCCTGCTCATTGCGGTGATCTTCCGCACCATGGAAGCCTTCAAGACCTTCGACATCGCTTTCGTGATGACCGGCCAGCCGGCGGCGGAGCTGATCTCCTCGCGCCTCTACAAGATGGCCTTCCAGCAGTGGCAGACCGGGCCATCCTCGGCGCTCGCCTACATCATCCTGATCATGGTGCTGTGCATCACCAACATCTACGTGAAGTACCTCAACAAGGCGAAGGAGCGCTGAGATGGCCGTCGTATCAACGCGTGCCGGACGTATCGGCAACCGCCTCGCCATTGCTGCGGTCATCGTCATTACGCTGATCTTCCTGTCGCCGATCTACTGGATCACCTCGACGGCCTTCAAGCCGCTGCTGCTCTCGACCACCGTGCCGCCCACCGTCGTGTTCGAGCCGCAGGTGACGCCGTTCGTGAAACTATTCGTGAAGCGGGCCCAGCTGACCGCGCCAGTTGACCAGGCCACCTATGACGCCGCCCCCTGGTGGGAGCAGCTCGTGCTCGCCGGCGGCGAACGGCTGTCGCGCAACGGTCAGGGCGACGTGGTCTACTCGGCCTATCCCGACCGCTTCGTCAATTCGCTGATCATCGCCATCACCTCGACCATCCTCGCGGTCTCGATGGGCACCATCACCGCCTACGGCTTCTCGCGCTTCCGCGTAAAGGGCGAGGCGGACCTCCTGTTCTTCATCCTTTCGACGCGCATGCTGCCGCCGATCGTCGTCGCCATCCCGATGTTCCTCATGTACCGCGCCGTCGGGCTCAACGACACGCATCTGGGGCTCATATTGCTCTACACCGCCTTCAACGTCTCGTTCGCGGTTTGGCTGATGAAAGGCTTCATCGACGAAATTCCCAGGGAGTACGAGGAAGCGGCGCTGGTCGACGGCTACACGCGCATGCAGGCCTTCTTCAAGATCGTGCTGCCCGAGGCCGCGACGGGCATCGCCGCCACCGCCGTGTTCTGCTTCATCACCGCCTGGAACGAATACGCTTTCGCTCTGATCCTCACCAACCGGCGGGCCCAGACGGCGCCACCATTCATTCCGAGTCAGATCGGCACGGGCTTGCAGGACTGGACGGTCATCGCCGCCGGCACCGTGCTCTTCCTGCTCCCGGTCGCCATTTTCACCTTCCTGCTTCGCAATCACCTGCTGCGTGGCATGAGCTTCGGGGCGATCCGCAAGTGAACATTCGCGACTTCAACCAGAAGATCCTCAACCCTGGCTCCATGACCTTCATGGTCGTCGGCATCCTGTTTCTCTGCCAGCCCTGGCTGGAGATGCTGCACCAGTGGAGCGTGCTGGTCATGTTGGTCGGCCTCATCGGCTTCAATTTCTCCGTCCACATTCCGCCGCCCGACAAGAAGCTGATCGACGAGGTCGACACCGTCCACGGAGGCACGCAGCATGGCTGAGATCGAACTCCGTCACATCGACAAGCACTTCGGCCCGGTCCACGTCATCAAGGACGTGAACCTCACCGTGAAGGACAAGGAGTTCGTGGTTTTCCTCGGCCCGTCCGGCTGCGGCAAGACCACGACGCTGCGCGCTATCGCCGGCCTCGAGGAGATCGACTCGGGCGATATCCTGCTCGACGGCAAGCCCATCCAGGGCCTCCGCGCCGCCGAGCGCGACATCGCCTTCGTGTTCCAGAACTACGCGCTCTATCCGCATTTCACCGTCTACGAGAACCTCGCTTTCCCGCTGCGCGCCGTCGGCACCGCCAAGGACGTGGTGGATTCGACCGTGCGCTCGGTCGGCAAGTCGCTCGGCATCCTGAATCTACTCAATGCCCGCCCGTCGGCGCTGTCCGGCGGCGATATGCAGCGCGTCGCCATCGGCCGTGCATTGGTGCGCCGCCCCAAAGCGCTGCTGCTCGATGAGCCGATCGGCTCACTCGACGCCAAGCTTCGCGAAACCATGCGCATCGAATTGAAGCGCCTGCATTTCGAGAACGGCTCCACCTCGATCTACGTCACCCACGACCAGGTCGAGGCCATGTCGCTGGCCGATCGCATCGTCGTCATGAACGACGGCGTGCTGCAGCAGGTAGGCACCCCCACCGAGGTCTACCTCTACCCGGCCAACCTGTTCGTCGCCCAGTTCATCGGCTCGCCGGTGATGAACATCGCCGCCACCAAGGTCAGCGAGGCCGACGGCAAGGCCCGCATCGCGCTCGACGACGCCAGCTTCGACCTGCCGCGCGAACTGCTCGGCATGCTCGAGCAGAAGAAGGCCGCCGGCGACCTCTCCCTCGGCGTGCGCCCCGAAGGCGTCATTGTCAGCCATGACCAGAAGCCGGGCTACCGTCCGGCCGAGGCCCACATCATCCAGCCCTTCGGCGGCTTCGATATCATCGACCTGAAGTTCGGCGAAAAGACCCTCAGGGCCCGCACCACCTCCGGTTATGTCGACAAGCCCGGCACCACCGTCTTCGCCCGCATCGATCCGGCGCAGGCGCACTTCTTCGACACCAAATCGGGCGCCTCGCTCGACATCCGGCTAGGCAACTGACATGGCCCGCATCCGCCTCGAAAACATCACCAAGAAATTCGGCACCCACACCGCCGTCGGTAATCTCGATCTCGACGTCGGCGACGGTGAGTTCTTCGTGCTGCTCGGCCCCACCGGCGCCGGCAAGACCACCACGCTGCGGATGATCGCCGGGCTCGAAAAGCCCACCGAAGGCGCCATCCATATCAACCAGGCGAACGTCAACGACTGGGGCCCGGCCGAGCGCGACGTCGCGCTGGTGCTGCAGCAATATTCGCTCTATCCGCGCCTCACGGTGCGCGACAACCTCGCCTTCCCGCTGCGCTCGCGCGTCCGCAAGATGAGCGAAGCCGATATCGCAAAGCGCATCGATTACGCCTCGAAAACCCTCCGTATCACCCACCTGCTCGAGCGCAAGACCGACCGGTTGTCCGGTGGCGAAATGCAGCGTGTCTCCATCGGCCGCGCCATCGTGCGTGAGCCGCAGGTCTTCTTGATGGACGAGCCGCTCTCGGCGCTCGACGCCAAGCTCCGCGAGTCGCTGCGCTCCGAGCTCAAAGACCTGCAGATGCGGCTCGGCGCCACCTTCATCTTCGTCACCCACGATCAGGTCGAGGCCATGACCATGGGCGACCGCATCGCCGTGCTCAACAAGGGTCGCATCGTCCAGGTCGGCACCCCGCGCGAGGTCTACACCAACCCGCGCGACACCTTCGTCGCGAGCTTCGTCGGATCGCCCGCCATCAACCTGTTGCCCGGCAGCCTCGCCGGCAATCTCGCCAGCGTCGCCCAGAGCTTCGAGATGTCGATCAACGCCGCTGCGCCGGTCCAGGGCCCGGTCACCTTCGGCATCCGCCCCGAAGACGTCGAAGTCGCCTCCGGCGCGCCGAACGAGGCCCGCATCCACGACGTGGAAAACCACGGCATCGAGAAGATCGTCACCCTGCGCGTCGGCGACAACCTGATGCGCGCCGCCGTCCCGGCCCGCGTCGACGTCAAGGTCGAAGAAGCCGTCCGCTTCAGCTGGAACCCGGACAAGGTGATGCTGTTCGACGCCAAAACCGGCCTCAACCTCAGGCACAAGGCGGCGTAGCCATGAGCATCGTGGCTTCCCACCCCCACCCTCAATCCCTCCCCACGAGGGGGAGGGATGCGCAAGCCTCGGACGGTTGGTTGGTGAGGCACGATCTCTCAGTCGTCTCCCTCCCCCTTGTGGGGAGGGATCAAGGGTGGGGGTGCCCCACGCTCAGTCTTTTCAGTGATCAATAATCCCCGGGGGAGGGGACCATGGCATCCAACAACTACCCGAAACTCCACAACGCCACCTGGCCCGGCGTGGTCGGCAAGGGCGCCCCGGGTTCCGAGCCCATCATCCCCCTCGATACGCTGCTGAAGCTCACCGCCAACGCCGAAGTCGACGGGCAGAAGTTCGATGGCGTCGACCTCTGGCTCGCCGACCCGCATATCTCCATCGACAGCTCAAAAGACGATGTGAAGCGCATGAGCGATCACATCGCCGGTTTCGGCCTCAAGGTCGGCAGCTTCGTTGCCCCGATCTGGGGCGGCGCCGGCGGCGGCTCGGCCATGGGCGACGCCGACGACGTGAAGCGCTTCCTCACCCAGGTCGAAAAGGCCTGCCGCATTGGCAAGCAGATGCGCGAACTCGGCATCCGCCCCACCGGCGGCGTCCGCGTCGACAGCTCCACCGGTGTCGAAGCCTGGGACGCCGACCCGGTCGGCAACACCAAGAAGATCGCCGAGACCTTCCGTGAAGCCGGGCGCATCGCCCAATCCTACGGCGAGTACATCGTCGCCGAAGGCGAGATCTGCTGGGGCGGCATGCACTCCTGGCGCGAGAACGTGAAGCTGCTCGAAATGGTGGGCATGCCGGGCGTCGTCGGCTACCAGGCCGACATGGCCCACTCCATGCTGTTCGTCCTCGGCGCCAACGCCGAAAAGGACCGCATCCTGCCCAAGGATTTCGAGTGGAGCGACAAGGCCGCGCTCGATGCTGCCTATCACAAGGTCGCCGACGCCCTGCGCCCCTGGACGCTGGATTTCCACGTCGCCCAGAACGACGGCACCACCTTCGGCTCCGGCGACCATGAAAAGACCGGCCGCCACTGCCAGATCGACGACCCCAACGGCCGGCTCGATGTGACCAAGCACGCCGGCTACTGGCTGCGCGACGACAAGGGCGAACTGACCAAAAAGATGCGCCACATCTGCTGGGACGGCTGCATGTTCCCCAACGCCGTGATGGAGCAGCAGGAGACCTGGAACAAGGTCCTCGGCGCCATGCTCAAAGTCCGCGACGCCCACGGCTGGCGGGAATAGCCCGGCCGCCTCCCAGACCGCCGTCATTCCCGCGCATCCCCCCTCACGACCGAGGAACCAATGACCAAACAACTCAACATCGGCATGGTCGGCTACGGCTTCATGGCACGCTGCCACTCGCACGCCTGGGCCTCCGTTTCCCACTTCTTCGATACCGGCTACCACCCGGTGCTGAAGGCGGTCGCCGCGCGGAACGACAGCAAGGTGCGCCGCTTCGCCGAGCAGTGGGGCTATGAGAGCATCGAGCATGACTGGCGCGCCCTGGTCGAACGCAAGGACATCGACGCCATCGATATCTGCGTGCCCAACGACCTCCACGCCGAGATCGCCATCGCCGCCGCCAAGGCCGGCAAGATGGTGCTCACCGAAAAGCCGCTCGCCCGCACCGCCGCCGAGGGTCAGCCGATGGTCGATGCGGTGGAAAAGGCCGGCGTCCCCAACCTCGTCTGGTACAATTATCGCCGCGTCCCCGCCGTCTCGCTGATCAAGCAGCTCGTCGCTGAGCAGAAGCTCGGTCGCATCTTCCACTACCGCGCCAAGTTCCTGCAGGATTGGACCATCTCCCCCGATGTGCCGCAGGGCGGACCGGGCACCTGGCGCCTCGATGTCAACGCCGCCGGCTCCGGCGTCACCGGCGATCTCCTCGCCCACTGCCTCGATAGCGCCACCTGGATCAACGGCGGCATCTCCTCGCTCACCGCCATGACCGAGACCTTCGTCAAGGAGCGCACCCACGCCGACACCGGCAAGAAGCAAACCGTCGGTATCGACGATGCGGCCGCCGTGCTCACCCGCTTCGCCAACGGCGCGCTGGGCACGTTCGAATCCACCCGCTACGCCCGCGGCCACAAGGCCGCCTACACGCTCGAGATCAACGGCGAGAAGGGCTCGCTCGCCTGGGACCTGCACGATATGAACCGCGTGCAGTGGTTCGATCACTCCACCGAGGGGCGCCTGCGCGGCTGGACCAACATCCTCGTCACTGACGGCGATCACCCCTATCTCGGCAAGTGGTGGGTCCCCGGTCTGATCATCGGCTTCGAGCATAGCTTCACCCACACCGCCGCCGATTTCCTCGAAGGCCTCAAGACAGGCAAACCCGCCGCCCCCACCTTCCGCGACGCGCTGGAAACCAACAAACTCTGCGACGCCATCATCAGCTCGGGCAAATCCGGCAACTGGGTGAACCTGTGAAACTCGGCTTCGACCTCCTCCTCTGGACCACCCACGTCACCGACGAGCACTGGCCCATCATCGAGCGCCTGAAGGCCACCGGCTATGACGGCGTCGAAGTCCCGATGTTCGAGGGCACGCCCGACCATTACGAAAAGCTCGGCCGCCGCCTCCGTGATGTCGGCCTCGGCGCCACCGGCGTCGGCGTCATGGCCGGCGGCAACGCCATCTCCCCCGATTATGTGCAGCGCGCTGGCGCCCTCACGCACCTCAACTGGCTGACCGATTGCACGGCGGCTCTCGGCGCCACCCTCGTCTGCGGCCCGTTCCACCAGCCGCTGGGCGAGTTCTCCGGCCGTGGCCCCACCGCCGATGAGATTGCCTGGTGTGCCGACGTCCACAAACAGGCGGCACAGTACGCCGCGCGGCAGGGCGTGGCGCTGTCTGTCGAGCCGCTCAACCGGTTCGAGTGCTACTTCCTCAACACCATGGAGCAGGCCGCAAGCCTTGTCCGCCGGGTGGACGAGCCGAATTACGGCTACCTGTTCGACACGTTCCACACCAACATCGAGGAAAACTCGGTTCCGCCCCTGATCGCCTCGACCATTGGGCAGATCAACCACGTCCACATCACCGAGAACAACCGCGGCGTCCCCGGCGCCGGCCACATCGATTTCCAGTCAGTCTTCAATGCCCTGAAGCAATCCGGCTACGACGGTTGGATGACCATCGAAGCCTTCGGCTCCGCCCTCCCCGACCTCGCCGCCGCCACCAAGATCTGGCGCCCGCTGTTTGGCAGCGAAGCCGAGGTGTACGAAAAGGGCTTCAAGCTGATGCGCGAAGGCTGGGACCGGGCGCGCTAACCGGCCGCCTGAACGACCCGTTCACCGTCACGACAGTGCAGCAAGCGCACCCTCAAGCCCGACGCGCACCCCGCGCGGGCTTCAACGAGGGACTAGGATCATGAAAACGCTTCTTGTTCTTGTTGCAACACTCGGGCTCACCACCGCTGTCGGCGCCACCGACAACGTCTACCAGACCTCGAAAACCCTGAGCCTCGGCCAGTATGGCGCCAACTGCGCCAGCATCGGCGGCACCTACGAGTCGCACGACGACAACACCGGCACTTGCTCGAAATCGGGCGGCTACAACGTCACCTGTTCGCGCGACGAAGGCATCACCACCTGCGTCGGCTACGACCCGAAACGGCCCAAGGCGCCGCAATAGCTTTCAGCCGGCGAGTCTCGTAAGAAGCTTGCCGTGAACGCGGCGCTCCCCGTCCCGCGTCCAGCGCGAGGAGGAGTGCCGCGTGACCAAGATTTCCCTGCTGTCCGGATCCTACACCGGCCCGAACGGCGAAGGCTTGAAGCTCTTGGGCTTCGACACCGCCACCGGCAACATCGAGCTCGTCCGCAGCTTCCCCGGCACCCCCGACGTCTCCTGGATCGCCTTCGCGCCCTCGACGCGCACCGTTTACGTCACCGACGAGATGGCGGCTATGGTCGGCGCTTTCACGCTTTCGCCCGACCTCGCGACGGTCACTCCGCTCGGCTACACGCCGACGGGCGCGAACTACCCCTGCTACCTCAGTCTCAGCCCCGCCGCGACGCGCCTCGCCGTCGCCAATTATGGGGATGACTCCGTGCCCACGTACGCCATCGGCCCCACCGGCACTCTCGCCGCCGGACCGGTCCTACGCGGCACGCAGGCCCACGACACCGGCCACGCCCACTGGA
This sequence comes from Devosia sp. P2_G7, assembly GCF_056403495.1. Taxonomy (NCBI): domain Bacteria; kingdom Pseudomonadati; phylum Pseudomonadota; class Alphaproteobacteria; order Hyphomicrobiales; family Devosiaceae; genus Devosia; species Devosia sp. P2_G7. The sequence goes on along the minus strand of NZ_JBFUFI010000008.1, from coordinate 31,298 downwards.
CACAATGGTCCCCCGAAGGCGATCGCCTCTACAATGTCGATCTCGGCCACGACGAAGTCCGCAGCTTCGCCTATGCCGCCGCGACGGGCACCTTCGGTGGCCCCGAGACGGCGTTCCAGACCGCGAAAGGGGCCGGCCCGCGCCACCTGGCGTTCCACCCGAACGGCAAGTTCGCCTACCTGTTCACCGAATACGCCCAGACGCTGACCGCGCTCGCCCGCCAGCCCAGCGGCAAGCTCACCGAGCTCAACACGCTCTCTGCGCTCCCCGCCGACTTCAAGGGCGAGTCGACCGGCGCGCACATCCAGATCAATCCGGCCGGCACCATCGCCTACGTCAGCAACCGCGGACACAACTCGATCACTGCCTTCGCCATCGCCACCGACGGCCGCATCAGCCTCAAACAGAACATCCCCTGCGGCGGCAACTGGCCCCGCTTCTTCCTGCTGCTCGGCGATCACCTGATCGTCGCGAACCAGGAAAGCGAAGACCTGGTGGTGTTCGACGTAGCAGCCGATGGAACGCTGAGCGCGACGGGCAAGGTGTTCAAGCTGCAGAAGCCGGTCGCGTTGCTGCAGATCTAGCCAAAAGCACCAGCCTCTCCTGATCCTCCCCCGCGTGGCGGGGGAGGGGGACCAGCGAAGCTGGTGGAGGGGGAGGGCAAAGCCTCAGTCGGCTACCGAACCCTGTGCTGCATCTCCGGCAGGAACACCGTCAGCAATCCCGCCAGCGGCAGGAACGAGCATAGCCAGAACACGTACTGGATCCCCGCCACGTCGGCGAGCGCCCCGAGCGCCGCAGCCGCAATCCCGCCCGCCCCAAACGCAAAGCCGAAGAAGATCCCGGCGATCATCCCCACCCGGCCCGGCATCAGTTCCTGCGCGAACACGACGATGGCCGAGAACGCCGACGAGAAGATCAGCCCGATCAGAACCGTCAGGATCACCGTCCAGGTGAGATCGGCGTAGGGGAGCGCCAGCGTGAACGGCAGCACGCCGAGGATGGAAAACCAGATCACGAACTTCGCCCCGAACCGATCGCCGATCGGCCCACCCATGAACACGCCCACCGCCGACGCCCCGAGATAGACGAACAGCAGCAGCTGTGCGTCCTGCACGCCGACCTGGAACTTGTCGATCAGGAAGAACGTGTAATAGCTCGAAAGCCCCGCCATGTAAGCGTTCTTGGTCAGCGTCAGCACCGTCAGCACGATGAGCGCGATCGCCGTCGTGCGCTTGTCGAACAGCAGTGTCGTGCTCGCCGGCGCCTTGCCGGCGTTGGCCTTGCGGTGCGCCGCATACCAGTTGCCGACCCGCCACAAAATGAAGATGCCGAGCAGCGACCCCACCGCGAACCAGCTGACGCTCGATTGCCCGCGCGGCAGCACGATAAACGCCGCGAGCAGCGGTCCGATCGCCGAGCCGAGATTGCCGCCCACCTGGAACAACGACTGCGCCAAGCCATGCCGCCCGCCCGACGCCAGCCGCGCTACGCGCGAGCTCTCCGGATGGAAGATCGCCGACCCCAGCCCGACGAACGCCGAGCCGAGCAACAGCAGCCAGTAGCTCTGCGCGAAGCCGAGGATGATCAGCCCGACGAGGCTCGACGCCATGCCGACCGGCAGCGAATAGGGCAGGGGCCGCTTGTCGGTGTACATGCCGATCGCCGGCTGCAGCAGCGACGCCGTGCACTGGAAGGTGAAGGTCAACAGCCCGATCTGCACGAAATCGAGGCCGTAATTCTCCTTGAGGATCGGATAGATGGCGGTCAGCAGCGACTGCATCACGTCGTTGATCAGGTGGCAGACCGACACCGCGACGATGATCGAGAGCGTGGTCTTGCTGGCAATGCTGGTCGCCGGTGCCGAAGCTGTGGCCGTCAATTTATGTATCCGGAAATCGAAGGTGGGCCGGCTCAGGTCGAGCCGAAAGCAATACTTGCCTCTAACATGTCAGTGCCGGCGAGTCGTTAGCACTCAAGCGATTTTCCGTTCGGTTGAGTGACGCTTTCTGTTGTTGGACACCGTCTCGCCACCCCACCGGCCGTCATCCCGGCGAAAGCCGGGACCCACTGCTCGGACGGTTGGGCCGGCGCGAAACCCGTCCGGTCCATCACAGGAAGGTCGGCGCGATTGTATTGGTGGAGCGCCAGCGCACTGGGTCCCGGCTTTCGCCGGGATGACGGCCCGGTGTTTGGTCAGCCAACCCTCCACCCCTTGAACCAGTCGCAAAACGCCCGCACCCCATCCTCCACATCCGTCCCCGGCACTTCTCCGATCAGCGCCCGCAGCAACCCCACATCCGCCGCCGTCTCGGTCACGTCCCCCGGCTGCATCGGCAGCAGTTCCTTCTTCGCCTCGCGCCCCATCGCCGCTTCGATCGCCGTGACGAACCGCATCAGCTCCACCGGTCGCCCGCCCGCAATGTTCACCACCCGCCAAGGCGCCACCGGAGACAGCGAGTCCCCCGCCACCGGCTCACCCTGCACCGGCGCCCGCCCGATCAACCGCCCCACCGCCGCCGCCACATCCTCGACATAGGTGAAATCCCGCCGCATCCGCCCCTCGCCGTAGATGCTGATCGGCGTGTCCGCCGCGATCGCCTCCGCGAACCTGAACAGCGCCATGTCCGGCCGCCCCCACGGCCCATACACGGTGAAGAACCTGAGGCACGTCGTCGGCACTCCGAACAGGTGGGCATACGAATGGCTCATCGCTTCCGTCGCCTTCTTGGTCGCCGCATAAAGCGACACCGGCCGGTCGGTCATATCCGTCTCGCGCGAGGGTTTCCCCGCCATGCCATAGACCGAGCTCGAAGACGCGATAAGCAGGTGCTTCGGCTGCGTCCGCCGCGCCGCCTCGAGGATCGCAAGCGTCCCCGTCACGTTGCTGTCGGTATAGCCTCGCGGCGCCTCGAGGCTGTAGCGCACCCCCGCCTGTGCCGCGAGATGCACCACCACCTCCGGCGCATCGGCGAACGCCGCCGCCACCGCCGCCTCGTCCTCCAGCCGCCCGATCACCGGCCGAAACCGCGCCTCGGCCTCCAGGATCGCGTGCCGCTGCTGCTTCAGCCCCACGTCGTAATACGGCGTCAGCGCATCGAGCCCGATCACCTCGTGCCCCTCGGCCAATAGCCGCCGGGCGAGGTGAAAGCCGATGAACCCCGCACTGCCGGTGATCAGAATGCGCACGTCGCCCCCCAGAAACCGCCGGTGACACAAGGCGTTATTGTCGCGGCGCTGTCGAAACTACGCGCTCCGGATCGACAATGCCAAGAGCGTGACCAAGACGTCAGAAGCCCACCCTTGCAGATTCTGCTTGCGCCACCGAAATGGTGTGCTACATAACTAGCACACTACCAAGGCATCACGCATGAGCCAATTCAACGACAGCCAGCCGATCTTCGTACAGATCGGCGAAAGGATTGCCGACATGATCCTGAGCAAAACCGCCAAGGAGGGCGAGGCGCTTCCTTCCGTGCGCCAGATCTCCGCCGATCTCTCGGTCAACCCGTTGACCGTCACCCGCGCTTACCAGTCGCTCGTCGATATCGGCGTCGTCGAGTCACGTCGCGGCATGGGCATGTTCGTGGCCGAAGGCGGCCACCAGCGGCTGCTCGCCCACGAGCGCCAGAAATTTCTGACCGAGGAATGGCCGCGCGTCATGGCGCGCATGGCGGCCCTCGATCTCGATCCCAATCAACTGTTGAAGCAAGGCGGTAAAGATGAATGATCTGGCTCAAACCACAGCTGCTCCGATCGTCTCGGCGCGCGGCCTCAAGAAGCATTTCGGCCGCACCGAAATCCTCCACGGGCTCGATTTCGATATCCCAGCCGGCCGCATCTATGGGCTCGTCGGTCACAATGGCGCCGGCAAAACCACCACGCTGAACGCGCTGCTCGGCCTCACCTCCTACGAGGGCACCGTGCGTGTCCTCGGCGAGGATCCGTACCAGAAGCGCGCCTCGTTGATGAAGAACGTCGCCTTCATCTCCGATGTCGCGAGCCTGCCGCGGTTCCTCAGGGTGCGCGAACTCTTCGCGCTCCTCACCAACATCCACCCCAACTTCGATCAGGCGAAGGCCCGCGGTTTCCTCGAGGGCACCGACGTCAAGATGGAAGCGCGGATCAAGAACCTCTCGAAGGGCATGATCGCCCAGCTCCACCTCGCCGTGGTGATGGCGATCGATGCCAAGCTCCTGGTCCTCGACGAGCCGACCCTCGGCCTCGACATCACCTACCGCAAGCGCTTCTACCGGCGCCTGCTCGAGGACTACATGACCGAAGAGCGCACGCTCCTCATCACCACCCACCAGGTCGATGAGATCGAGTTCATGCTCTCCGACATCATGTTCATCCGAGATGGCGACCTGATCCTCCACATGCAGATGGAAACGGTCAGCACCAAGTTCAGTCAGGTGCTCGTCCGCCCCGAACAGGTTCCGGCCGCCACGGCGCTCGGCCCCATTTACAGCGAAACCCGCTTCGGCCAGACCGCGATGGTTTTCGATGGCGTCGATCGCGACCGGCTCGCCCAGTTCGGCGATGTCTCCACCCCAACTCTCAGCGACCTGTTCGTCGCCCTCATGCAGCGCGGTCCCGCCAAATGAAGTCTCTCGTTGCCCTCATCAAGCGCGAGTATCTCGAGCACCGCGGCGCCTTCTTCTACGCCCCGGCCTTGATCCTCGGCATCATGACGCTGATGCTCGTGCTCGGCATCGCCTCCAACCGCTTCCAGCTGCACCAGGAGATCGGCGTTCCCTCCGCGCTGAAGTTCTTCGAGTTCGGCTTCCTCGCGGTCGGCCTGCTCTGGTGCATGTATCTGCTCGCGGCGCTGTTCTTCTACTACGCCGATGCCTTCAGCGCCGATCGCCGGAACAACGCCATGCTGTTCTGGAAGTCGATGCCGGTCACCGATTTCAAGATGCTGGCCTCGAAGTCGCTCGCCGGCATGACCATCCTGCCGGCCATGATCTTCGGTGCGTACCTGCTCACCGGCGTCCTGATCTACGTCGTCACCATGGTCACTGCGCTAATGCTGCCGCGGCTCGGCGTGCCCAGCGTCTTCGAGTTCCTCTGGAGTGCCATACAAATCGGCGGCTTCGCGTTCGTCTGCCTTGTCACCGCGCTGCTCTGGTATGCCCCGTTCTTCGCCTGGGTCGGCGCGCTCTCGACGGTATTCCGCCGCTGGTCGATCCCCCTCGCCTTCCTGATCCCGGGGCTCATCGGCCTCGCCGAGAACCTGGTCATCGGCGACAACGGTCCGCGCGCCGGCTACTTCCTGACCTATCTGGGCGAGCGGCTGAAGTTCGGCACCGACAACATGCAGTTTGAGGCGACCGTCTTCAACGACGCCGCGTTCAACGCCTCGGTGATGATCCCGCGCTTCCTCGCCGGGGTGGATTGGTCCCAACTGGTCGGCGGCCTCATCGTCGCAGCGCTCCTCGTCTACGCCGCCAGCGAATACCGCCGCCGCACCGTCGCCACCTGACGGGCACTGTCTGGTCCTCCCCCACATGGCGGGGGAGGGGGATCATGCGAAGCATGGTGGACGGGGCGGCCACGGGCACCGGCCCGTGCCACAACGTCTCTCCCTCCCCGGGTGGAGAGGGATCAAGGGTGGGGGTGTCCTACGCTCCAAAGGTCGGCAATCCCCACCCAATTTCCATACATTATTGCATTTCAGTATCGACTGTTCGCCCCCGCGACCACATTGGCTTGCCGGGCCGCATCATCCATATCAGGGTCAATCCAATGGTTCTTTTGCGAGACCCCATCATGATCACAGTCGAATCCCAGGTCAGCGTCCGCTCCACCCCCACGCTGCCGCTTGCCACTCACCTCGGTTCGGTCCGCATCGCCGTCACCGATCGCGACAAGGCGCTCGCCGTCTGGCGCGATGTCGTTGGCCTCGAGCTCATCTCGGAGGACGCCGAAGCCCTGCACCTCGGTGCTGCCGGCCGCGAGCTGATCACCCTCGAGCTGGGCGCCAACAACCCATTCCCCGATCGCACGCTCGGCCTCTACCACGTCGCCATCCACGTCCCGACCCGGCAGGCGCTGGCCGAAATGGTGGTGCGCGCGCTCACCCGCCGCGTCCGCATCTCGCCCACCGATCACCTGGTCTCCGAGGCGATCTACCTGTGGGACTACGACAATAACGGCATCGAGATCACCTTCGAGACCCCCTGGCGCGGCCGCATCGGCACTGCCGAGGAGGGCGTCTACGTCCGCACCATCGACGGCTCGCCCCATTCCGGCCGCGAGGCCATCGATGTCGACGACCTGCTCGCCGAACTCGATGACGTCAACAGCGTCCCGGCCCTGATGCCCGCCGGCACCCGCATCGGCCACATCCATCTGCACGTGAACGATCTCGAGCAGGCCATGCACTTCTACCGCGACGGCCTCGGCTTCGGCGGCCTGTTCATTATGCGCCGCTTCGGCATGGGCGACCTCGGCCTCGACTACCCGCCCCACACCATCGCCTTCAACGTCTGGGCCGGCCCCAACGCGGCGCAGGCCCCGAAGGGCACGGCAGGCTTGCGGTGGTTCCATGTGGTGGTGCCGGACCAGGCAGCGTTGGATGCGGTCCGCACGAGGCTGGCTGCCATCAACGCCGCATCGACCGACACGAATGAGGGTCTCGAGACCAAGGACCCGGCAGGAAATCTCGTGAAGGTCGTCTTGGGCTAGATATCGCGCAAGAGAGGGGGTGCGGAGCCACCATGCCCTCCACGATCCCCTCTCTTGCGATTTCTAGGACTTAGCGAAGGGCTAAGCCCAAGAAATCGCTTTCTCTCCCGCAAGGGGAGAGATGAAGAGGGGTTGCTAAAGCACCCCCAAAAACCCCTCGACCTCATCCTCGGTCGTCGCCCAGCTGGTCACCAACCGCACCAGCACCTCGTCCGCCCCCGGCCGCTCCGCCAGTGCCTCCGCCGGCCACTCATGCGCCGCCCCACCCGCCGCCCGCACCCGCGCCAGCGCCGCCTTCGAGATCACCGCGAACACCTCGTTGATCCGGCTCTCCCATCCCAGCCGCGCCACATTGCTCGCCCGCAACCCAACCCGCAGCCGCTCCGCCATCCCGTTGGCATGGGTCGCCCAGCGCAGCCAGTTGCCATGCTCGAGATACCCCTCGAACTGCGCCGCCACGAACCGCGCCTTCGAGAACGTGTGCCCCGCCCGCTGCCGTCGCGCCTCGAAATCCCCCAGCAGCCCCGGCGTGAACACCACGATCGCCTCCGCCGCCAAGCAGCCGTTCTTCGTCGCCCCGAACGACAGGAAATCCACCCCCGCCTTCCAGGTCAGCTCCGCCGGCGTCACCCCGAGCGCCGCCACCGCGTTGCCGAACCGAGCTCCATCCATATGCACCTTCAGCCCGCGCGCCCGAGCGATTCCCGCCAGCGCCGCCACCTGATCCACTGCGTAAACCGTGCCCCATTCCGTCGCGTTGGTGAGGCTCACCGCCACCGGCACGCTCCTCCCGCCCTCCGGGTGCTTGCCCAACGCCGCCTCGAACGCCCCAGCGTCGATCATCCCCAGCGGACTCTGCACTGGGATCAGCTTCATCCCGCCCGACTGGAACTCGGTCGCGCCGCTCTCGTCAGCGTAGACATGCGCATCCTCGGCGCAGAACACCACGCCGCCCGGCCGGCTCAGCGCCGCCAGCCCCAGCGAGTTCGATGCCGTCCCCGTCGCCATGAACCACACCTCGACCTCGCGCTCGAACAGCTCCGAAAACCGCCGCGTTACGCTGACGCTCAGCGGATCGCCGCCATAGGCCGGCGAGAACCCCTGATTGTGCCGCGCCAACGCCGCCATCACCTCGGGCGTCGCCCCCGCCCAGTTATCGCTCGCAAAATTCACGCTGAAACACCCCGATAAATTGCGCCACGCTGCTAGCACACCGCCCTCTCAGTCGGCCATCGCCCCCTTGCGGGGGAGAAAGCGATTTCTTCGGCATGGCCCTTCGCCAAGCCTTAGAAACCGAAAGGGGGGACTTTTTGCGTACTGGAGTCTCAGCCCCGCGCCGCTATGATTGCCCCCAATAGGAGACCCCATGCGAGCTATATCCTGCACCGCGCCCGAACAGCTGGCGCTGATTGACATCGACCGCCCCGAGCTGAAGCCCGGCTGGGTCCGCGTCGCCATCCGCCACATCGGCATCTGCGGCACCGACTACCATATCTTCGAAGGCAACTTCCCCTTCTTCGAATACCCGCGCGTCATCGGCCACGAGCTCTCGGGCACCGTCGTCGATCCCAACGGCGAAGCCTTCGCCGCCGGCGATCCGGTGGTCATCAACCCCTATCTCAACTGCGGCCACTGCCCCGCCTGCCTCGAAGGCCGCGCCAATTGCTGCGAGACCCTCAAGGTCATCGGCGTCCACGCTCCTGGTGGCATGGCCGAAGAAATCGTCATGCCGGCCACCAACCTCTATCCCGCTGACGGCCTTAGCCTGCGCGACGCCGCCATGGTCGAGTTCCTCGCCATCGGCGCCCACGCCATCCGCCGCACCACCGAACTGAAGCCGGGCTCTCGGGCCCTCGTCGTCGGCTCCGGCCCCATCGGACTCGGTGTCGCCTTCTTTGCGCAAATCGCCGGCGCCGATGTCACCGTGGTCGATGCCGCGCCCGACAAGATCGAGGCCACCCGCGCGCTGGGCTTCCGCACCTTCTCTCCCGGCGAGCTCGAAGGCGCCGAGTTCACCGCCATCAAGGCCAGCGGCTTCGACGCGGTGTTCGATTCCACCGGCTCGATCCGCGCCATGAATGCCTCGCTGCTCCATACCCGCAACGGCGGCGCCTACACCCTGGTCGGTGTCATCAAGGGTGACCTGGTCTTCCCCGACAGCGAAGTGCACCGGCGCGAGCTCACCATTCGCGGCTCCCGCAACGCCATCCGCGCCGATTTCGAGCACGTCATGGCCTCGATCCGCGCCGGCAAGGTCCCCACCGACAAGCTGGCGACGCACGCCACCACCATGGACCGCGTCCCCGAAGATATGCCCATCTGGGCCCACGACCGCACCGGCGTCATCAAGGCGATCGTCACGGTCTAGGGCAGGGCGTCACTTAGAGGCGACCATAGCCGCCTCAACTCTTGCGTCTCCCTCCCCCTTGTGGGGAGGGATCAAGGTGCCAACGCTCCGGCGGTCATTGCCCGCGGCGAGATACCACCGCGCGCTCGGTCAGCTCCGGTTGATCATCCGGGGCGTCACATCGAGCTCGATCTCTTCCATCCCGAGGAGCCGCGCCACGACCTCCGGCGGGTCCTTCACCACATGCACGCCCGACACCGTGTCGATCTTGGTGTCGCGCAGCCCCTTCACCACCGCCACCACGTGCTCGGGGTTGACGTAGATGATGCCATCGGGCGTATCGAGCTTTACCAGCCGCATAGAAATCTCCTCAGTGCTGCCCCACATACTCCAGCGCCGTGCGGCCGGTGACATCATGCCCAATGCATGGACAATGAACTGTGAACCTCTTTCTTCACCTCTCCTTCATGGGGGAGGGCGGGAGGGCCCCGTCTGCCAAGGATGACCGCATGACCAGCCCCGATGAAATCCTCGACTTCTGGTTCGTCGAGCACGGCGAGCCCGACTGGTTCGGCGGCAAGCCCGAGTTCGACGCGGTCCTCGCCAGTCGCTTCAGCGACACCTATGCCGCCGTCGCCCGCGGCGAAGCCGCCTGGTGGCGCCAGACCCCATCCGGCCGCCTCGCCGAGATTATCGTGCTCGATCAGTTCTGCCGCCAGTTGCACCGCAAGCAGCCCGAGGCCTTCGCCTCCGACCCCATGGCGCTCCGCCTCGCGCAGGAAGCCGTGGCCACCGGCGACGACATGCGCGTCGAGCCGCGCCGTCGCACCTTCATCTACATGCCCTACATGCATTCAGAGGATCTCTCCGTGCACAACGAGGCCATCCGCCTGTTCGAGCGCCTCGGCGACGAAGGCACCCTCAAATACGAGATCCTCCACCGCGATTGCATCGCCCGCTTCGGCCGCTATCCCCGCCGCAACGCCGCCCTCGGCCGCACCTCCACCCCCGAGGAGATCGAGTACATCAACTCCGGCGACGGCATGTTCTGATCCTCGACGCAGCCTGAAAAGTCATAATACGACTTATGAATATCCACTGAACCGACGGGTCCATATCGGTTCAGCCGGAGGCCGCTAGTCCTCTCTCACCCGCAGGCAACAGGTGCCTGCTTCATGGAGTGGACCAATGTTCGCACGTCTCAACAGCTTCGCCCGCCCGGCCTTCGCCGCCCTCGCCCTCTCGCTGGTCGCCGTCTCGGCGCCCTCGGCTATGGCCGGCGGGCTGCAGGAAAAACCCATCCTCCAGGAGCACGACGACTACGACGATTACGACTGCCAGAGCGTCAAGCAGGCGGTCCGTTACCTCAAGAAGCGCAACTACAAGATGATCGAAAAGCTCGAGAAGGAAGCGGAGGAGGGCATCTACCTGTTCTCCGCCAAGAAGAAGAACTCCGAGCACGTCTTCGTACCCTACTACATCACCTACGACGCCTGCGATCGCGAGATCGTCAGCCGCACGCCGATCAAGGAAGAAAAGATGTAAGGGCTGCTGGCCACACTCAGGACCACCCCCACGCCCCGCCCGGCTTGACCCGGCGGGGCAACTCCCGTTCAACTCGCCCGGTTCATACGCGCGAGGCCCCCATGGACCACTTCCTCCCCCTCTTCGCCATTCTGGGCGCGCTGCTGCTCGGCGCCATCAGCCCCGGTCCCAGCTTCGTCTTCGTCGTCCGCACCGCGGTCGCCCAGTCGCGCAACGAGGGCCTCGCGGCCGCGCTCGGCATGGGGGTAGGGGCCATGCTCTACGGCGCGCTCGCCGTGCTCGGCCTCCGCACCCTGATGGCCGATGGCGGCCTGCTCTTCACTGCGCTGAAAGTCGCCGGCGGGCTCTACCTGCTCTATCTCGCCTGGAAGATCTGGAGCCACGCCAAGGACCCCATCACCGTCGAAACCGGCGGCGGCGCCGCCGCCAACCCGCGCAAGGCCTTCACCTTCGGCCTGCTCACCCAGCTCTCCAATCCCAAGATCGTCGCCGTGTTCGGCGCCGTCTTCGCCGCGCTCCTCCCGGCCAACCCCGAGCCCTGGCTATACTGGGCCCTGCCACCGCTGATCTTCCTGCAGGAAACGCTGTGGTACGCCGTCGTCGCAGTGGCCTTCTCGGCATCGAGGCCCCGCGCCATCTACCTCAACGCCAAGCTCTGGGTCGATCGTGCCGCCGCCGCCTTCATCGGCGTGCTCGGGGTGCGGCTGATCATCGAGTCACGCGTCTAGAACCCAGGCCGGGTCAGCCTCGGCCGAACGCGCGCACCTCGACCGGCGCCCGGCAGGCGATCACGGCCTTGCGCCCCCACTCCAGCGCCGCGTCCTGGTCGGCGACTTCCAGCACCCAGAAACCGCCGACGTGCTCCTTGCTCTCGATATACGGCCCGTCCGTGACGAGCACCTCCCCGGGCGCCCTCACCCGCAGCGATTTTGCGCTGCTGGGCGGCTCCAGCCCACCAACGAAAACCCTGACGCCGGCGGCGATCATTTCCTCGTTGAGCGCACTGATGTCAGCACGCGTCGCCGGGTCTTCGGCGGCCGAGTCGTAATCGTCGGGCAGGTGAATAGCGACCAGATACTGCGTCATGTCTGTCTCCTCGACCTCGCTTCGGGCAGGCCAATCGCCCTACGTTCACACACAGTCGAACGGCCGGGGTGAAATTCGACAGGTCCACGAAACTTCCCCGCCACGATTTCTTCCACCCCATCGACTGGGCAAATCTGGGTCAAGGGGGCACACTGCTGATGACGAACGGATATGAAGTATCCGCGGATCGCGGCAACACTCTATCGAGGGCACGGTCGGCTTGTTCGAGCTGGCGGCCCTGGAGGCCCCATGAACCATCGCGTCTATGGCATCAGCGTCGCAAGCGTCTATCCGCTCTATATCGCCAAGGCCGAAAAGAAGGGGCGCACCAAGGCCGAGGTTGACCAGATCCTCTGCTGGCTGACCGGCCACACCCAGCAGACGCTGGAAAATGTGATGGCGAACGGGACGAACCTCGAAACCTTCTTCGCCTCGGCCCCGCAACTGAACCCCGCCCGCTCGCTGATCACCGGCGTCATCTGCGGCGTCCGCGTCGAAAACATCGAGGAGCCGACCATGCGCGAGATCCGCTACATGGACAAACTCATCGACGAGCTCGCCAAGGGCAAGGCGATGGAGAAGATCCTCAGGGCCCAGCTTCCCCCTGAACTTACGCCCAGACGACACCTCGGAGATCGGACCCATGGCGCTCAAACGGATGGACAACGTAGGCATCGTCGTCGATGACCTCGAAGCGACGATTGAGTTCTTTCGCGAGCTCGGCCTCGAGCTGGAAGGCCGGGCCACCATCGAGGGAGAATGGGCCGGACGTGTCACCGGACTGGGCGACCAGCACGTCGAGGTTGCCATGATGCGCACCCCGGACGGCCACAGCCGGCTCGAGCTATCCCGCTTCCTCAGGCCGCCTGTCGTCGCCGATCACCGCAACGCCCCGGTCAACGCCCTGGGCTATCTCCGCGTCATGTTCACCATCGATGACATCGACGGTACGCTCGAAAGGCTCCGAAAACGCGGCGCTGAGCTCGTCGGCGAAGTCGTCAACTACGAGGACGTCTATCGCCTCTGCTACATCCGCGGCCCCGGCGGGCTGCTCATCGGACTCGCTGAGGAACTTGGCTGAGCGCAGCGCCGATGCTCTCTACTTCAGCAGTTCTCTGGGCACCAGCAGCACCACAATCGAAAGCAGCAGGCTTCCGTTTGACCGCGGCAACCCTCCATCCGCCGTCTTGAACAGCGCATAGCCAATTGCAGCCCACAATGTAGCCATCAGGTACACTGTTGGCACCAGCACCAGCCAGAAGACGAACAACGGGTTTGAGCCCCCGGTTATCGCCATCGCGCCGAAGACGATCACAACGATGGTCAGAGTGACCAGGAATGGGCGCCATCCGTTGACGGTCAAATCCAGCAGGACGTCTTTCGAATAACCGCGCTCCACGATCCTTAAACCCCCCGCACCAACTCCGGCGCCACCAACGCGCCCTTGTGGCCGATCACCACGCCGGCCACCCGGTGCGCCCGTTCCGCCGCCTCCACCGGCGATAGTCCCCGCGCCCGGCCGCTCAGATACCCGCCATTGAACGAGTCCCCCGCGCCGGTCGCGTCCACCACCTTCTCGGCCTTGGGCGCCGCCACATACTGGCGCACTCCATCGGCCGTCGCGACGAAGGCCGGCTTCGAGCCATCCTTCGCCACCACTTCGCGCGCCCCGAGCGCCAGATAGCGCTCCGCCGTCGCCTCGGGCGAAGCGTCCCCGAACAGCGGCGCCTCGTCCGTATGCGTCGGCAGCACGATGTCGGCGATGGCCGCCGCCGCCGTGAGGGTCGAGGCCATGATCTTCGGCGAGGTCCACAGCGCCGGCCGCAAGTTCGTATCGAATACCACCGTCGCCCCGGCATCCCGCGCCTTGACGATCGTGCGCATCAGCTTGCCCCGCGCCCGCGGCGCGAGGATCGCCATCGAGATCCCCGAGAAATACACCGTCTCGGCCCCCACCACCGCCGCTTCCAGCGCCTCGACATCGTCGGCCAGCAGTTTCGCTGCCGATTGCCCGCGCCAATAGGTGAAGTGCCGGTCGCCCTTTTCCTGGTGGATCAAGTAGAGCCCCGGCCGCCGCCCAGCGATGGTCTGGATCCGCCCGGTTCCGATCCCGGCCTTGTCGATGAACGCCCGCATCTCAGCCGAATACATGTCGTCGCCGAGCGCCGTCACATAGTCGACCTCCCAGCCCTCCGGCAGCAGCGCCTTGGCGTACCAGGCGGTGTTCAGCGTGTCGCCGGCATAGCCGAGGCGGTACATGCCCTCCTCGCCGCCCGACATCTCGATCATCGCCTCGCCGATGCTCACGAACCGCTTCGCCACGCTCATTTCCCCTCAACTGCCCGATGCTTATGCCGGGGATATTTTGCCCACGCAACCGCCTGGTATGGCAGTCTCGGACGAGCTTCGGTATGGAGAGGGCACCCTCTTGATCCTCCCCCGCGTGGCGGGGGAAGGGGACCGGCGAAGCCGGTGGAGGGGGCCGCGATCTTCAGGGGAACTCCACATGCCACGCCTATCCATGTCCGAACTCCATTCAGACACGCTTCATCTCCGTGGCATTCCCGCGATCAAATACGACAGGTCCGCTGTCACACCCGGCATCGTCCACCTGGGCATCGGCGCCTTCCACCGCGCCCACATGGCCGCCTATGTCGATGATCTGCTGGCGCAAAACCCCAGCTGGGGCATCATCGGCGCCTCGCTCCGCCGCCCCGATACGCGCGACGCATTGGCCCCGCAGGATTTCCTCTACACCCTCGCCATCCGCGACGCCTCGGGCACCAAGCCGCGCATCATCGGCTCCATCCTCGATGTGCTCGATGCCAACACCCAGCGCGCCCAACTCATTGAAACCATGGCGGATCCGGCGATCCGCATCGTCTCGCTCACCGTCACCGAGAAGGGCTATTGCCACGATCCCTCGACCGGCGAGCTCGACGAAACCCACCCCGACATCGTCCACGACCTGGCCCATCCGGATGCCCCCGTCAGCGCCCCCGGCATCATCGCTGCGGCGCTCGAGTTGCGCCACAAGCGCGGACTTGTCCCCTTCACCGTCATGAGCTGCGATAATCTGCCCTCGAACGGCAAGACCGCCGGCCGCATCGTGCGCCGGTTCGCCGAATTGAGAGGGGTGGGTACGGAGTTTACGAATTACGTCCAAACCGTAAGTTTCCCGTCGACCATGATCGACCGGATCGTGCCGGCCACCACCGACGCCGACCGCGATATCGTCGCTGAAATCACCGGCCTCGACGACGCCTGGCCGATCATGACCGAGCCCTTCACCCAATGGGTGATCGAGGACGATTTCCCCGCCGGCCGCCCGCCCTTCGAAGCGGTCGGTGCCGAGCTGGTCGAAGACGTCGAGCCCTTCGAGCTGATGAAGCTGCGGATGCTCAACGGCAGCCACTCAACCATGGCCTATCTCGGCTATCTCTCGGGCTACCAATACGTCAACGAGGCCATCGCCGACGTCGGAATTCACAAGCTGATTCATGGGCTTATGACTGAAGAGGCGATGCCGACCCTGCCCATGCCCCGCGCCATGCTCGAAGCCTACCGCGACCAGCTCCTTGCAAGATTTGCCAACCCGGCCCTAAAGCACCGCACCTGGCAGATCGCCATGGACGGTACCCAGAAGCTCCCGCAGCGCCTTCTCGGCACCATCCGCGATCGCCTGAAAGCCGCGCAACCCTTCCCTCGCCTCGCGCTGGGCGTCGCCGCCTGGATGCGTTACGTCACCGGCATCGACGAAGCCGGCCAACCCATTGATGTCAAAGACCCATTGGCCGCGAGACTACGCGCCATAGCCGATGCGGCAGGGCGTGATCCGACAAAGTTGGCGAACGGCCTCCTCGCCGTTCAGGAAGTCTTCGGCACCGACCTCCCCGCCGTCGCAGTGTTCCGCGACGTCGTCACCAACCATTTGAAATCGCTACTGGAAAACGGCGCGGTCGAGACAGTGCGGCGGGTCGGCTAGCCTTCCCCTCACCAGCCGTCATCCCGGCGAAAGCCGGGACCCACTGCTCGGAAAGTACGGTACGCAAGAACCCATCCGGTCCTTCACCGCAAGGTCGGAGAGGCCAACGCGAGTTGATCAGTCCGCGCACTGGGTCCCGGCTTCCGCCGGGATGACGGCCGGTGGGAAGGAAAGCCCTGAGCTCCCTAAACCCGCCCGTCCATCGCCCGATCAAAAATCTCCAGCGCCAGCTTTTTCGTCAGCTCCACCGGGTTGCCGCCCGCCGTCGGGTCGACGATCGCCATGTCCGCGATCAGCTCCCGCTTCGTCCCGTCCACCTTGAAGTCCCGCAACGTATTGGGAACATTGAGCTTCGAGCGAAGCCCGTTGATCGCCCTGAGGAAGGAGTCGAAGTTCGGCTGCATCCCGCAATAGGCTGCGAGCCGCGCGATCTTCGCCTCGATCGCGTCCCGATTGGCCGCCAGCACGTAGGGCATGAACACCGCATTGGTCATGCCGTGGTGCGTGTCATACAGCGCGCCGACGGGGTGGCTGAGCGAATGGATGGCGCCGAGCCCCTTCTGGAACGCCGTGGCGCCCATAGCCGCGGCACTCATCAGGTGGCCGCGCGCCTCGATATCGTGGGGGTTGTCGACCACCTTGGGCAGGTTCTCGAGCGCCAGCCGCACTCCTTCCACGGCGATGCCGTCGGCCAGCGGATGATACCCCTTGGCGCAATAGGCTTCGAGGCAATGCGCCAGCGCATCGAATCCTGTCCCCACCGTGATGAACGTGGGCATGCCGACCGTAAGCTCCGGATCGGCAATGACAATCTTCGGCATCATCAGCGGATGGAAGATCACCTTCTTGGTGTGCGTCGTCTCGTCGGTGATCACCCCGGCGCGGCCCACTTCAGAGCCGGTCCCCGCCGTGGTCGGCACCGCGATGATCGGGAAAATCCCCTTCGGGTCGGCCCGTGTCCACCAGTCGCCGATGTCCTCGAAGTCCCACATGGGCCGGGTCTGCCCGGCCATGAAGGCGATCACCTTGCCAACGTCCAGCCCCGAGCCGCCGCCGAACGCGATCACCCCGTCATGCCCGCCCTTGCGCAGCACCTCGATGCCGGCGTTCACGTTGGCCGAGATCGGATTGGGCTTCACATCGGCGAATACGCCCACCTCGAAGCCGGCTTCCTTCAGCAATTTCAACGTGTTCTGCGTCACCGGCAAATTCACCAGCCCCGCATCGGTCACCAGCAACGGCCGCGCGATCCCCGCCGCCTTCAGCGCCTCCGGCAACTCCTTGATCCGGCCGGCACCGAAGCGGACAGCGGTCGGATAATTCCAGTTGGCCTTGGTCATGACGCTCACACTACCTTCAAATGATAAGACTTCGGCTGCGTCAGGTTCGCATAGCCGATCTCGCTCAGGGCGCCGCCCTTGCCGGTTTCCTTGACCCCGGTCCACACTAGCGCCGGGTCGAGATAGTCGCAGCGGTTGGCGAACACCGTGCCGGTCTCCACCTTCGATCCGATCTTCGCCGCCGCCTCGAGGTCCTCCGTCCAGATCGAGGCCGTCAGCCCGTACGGGCTATCGTTCATCAGCTCGATCGCCTCGGCGTCGTCGCGCACCTTCATGATGCCGACCACCGGGCCGAAG
Source organism: Devosia sp. P2_G7 (assembly GCF_056403495.1). Taxonomy (NCBI): domain Bacteria; kingdom Pseudomonadati; phylum Pseudomonadota; class Alphaproteobacteria; order Hyphomicrobiales; family Devosiaceae; genus Devosia; species Devosia sp. P2_G7. The sequence goes on along the minus strand of NZ_JBFUFI010000008.1, from coordinate 14,005 downwards.
CTCTCCTCGCGCATCACAGCCATCTGGTGGTTGACGTTGGTCAGCACCTCCGGCGCGAGGTAGGGCGAGCTTTCCTCGTCGAGGTCGTGCTTGGAATTGAGGTGCGCCTTGGCGCCCTTGCGCAGCGCCTCCAGGGTCTGCCCGCGCACCAGGTCGGCGAAGCGCGGCGTCGCCATCGGCCCGACCATGGTGTCGGCATCGAGCGGGTTACCCAGCGTCCAACCCCTGGCGTTCTCGACGAAATCCTTGACGAACCGGTCATACACCCCGGCGTGGACATAGATCCGCTCCACCCCGCAGCAGCTCTGCCCCGAGTTGAAGAACGACCCGTCGACGAGGTTCTCCACCGCGTGCGTCAGGTTGGCGTCCTCCCGCACATAGGCCGGGTCCTTGCCGCCCAGTTCCAGCCCCAGCGTCGCGAACGTACCCGCAGCCGCCCTCTCGATCCGCCGCCCGCCTTCCACCGAGCCGGTGAAGTTGACGTGGTCGATCTTGCCCGAGCCGATCAGCTTTTCGGTGTCGGCATGGTTCAGCACCAGGTTCTGGAACAGCCCGTCCGGCATCCCCGCTGCCGCAAACGCTTCGGCGAACCGTTCGCCCACCAGCAGCGTCTGCGATGCATGCTTCAGGATCACCGCGTTCCCGGCCATCAGCGCCGGCACGATCGTGTTGACCGCCGTGAGGTACGGATAGTTCCACGGCGCGATCACCATCACCGTGCCCAGCGGCTCGCGCGAAATCCAGCGCTGGAAGCCCGGCTTGTCCGGCCGCATCGAGGGCTTGAGGCTCTCCTCGGCGATGCCGATCATATGGCGCGAGCGCTCCTCGACGCCGCGCTTCTCGCCGCCATAGCGCACCGGCCGGCCCATCTGCCAGGCCAGCTCCGGCACGATCTCGTCGTTCTTGCCGAGCAGCCCATCGAGGAAGTGCTCGAGGAACTTCACCCGCTCCTTGACCGTCACCTCGCCCCAGACCTCGCGCGCCCGCCGGGTCTTTGCCACCGCCGTATCGATCTCGGCGCCCGTGGCCACCTTCCGCTCGGCATAAACCCGCCCGTCAATGGGCGAGACGATCTGGACCCTGTCGGTCATCTGTCACCTGTGTCGTTGTGCCCGGAGTTCTAGCTGCGCTCGAACCCGCGCTTCAACTCCCAATCGGTGACCCGGCGGTCGTATTCGAACTGCTCCCAGTTGCCGGTATGCACATAGTGGCCGATCACCGGCTCGCCGAACGCTTCGCGCAGCATCTTCGAGTTCTGCATCGCGGCGATCGCGTCGCGCAGCGTCTTGTGCACCTCGCGCAGCTTCTCGCCCACATAGGCATCGCCGGTGAAGGCCGGCTCCAGCGTCAGCTTGTCCTCGACCCCCTTCAGCCCCGCCGCGATCAGCGCCGCATAGGCGAGATAGGGGTTGAGGTCGGCCCCGCCGATCCGGCACTCGACGCGCACGCCTTTGGTGTTCTCGCCGCATAGCCGGAACCCGGCCGTGCGGTTGTCGGATGACCAGATCGCCTTGGTCGGCGCGAACGTCCCGACCTGGAAGCGCTTGTAGGAGTTGATGTAGGGCGCGAGGAAATAGGTGATGTCGCCCGCGTAAGTCAGCAGCCCCTGCATGAAATGCTTCATCAGCTCGGACATGCCGAGCCCGTCCTTGCTATCGATGAAGGCGTTCTTGCCGCCCTTGGCGAGGCTCATGTGGATGTGGCTCGATGACCCCGCGAGCCCAAAATCCCACTTCGCCATGAAGGTCACGGCCTTGCCCTGGAAGTGGGCGATCTCCTTGATGGCGTTCTTCATCACCACATGCCGGTCCGCCATGGTCAGCGCGTCGGCATATTTGACGTTGATCTCTTCCTGCCCCGGGCCCCACTCGCCCTTCGAGTTCTCCACCGGGATGCCGGAGGCCTGCAATTGCTTGCGCACCGCGCGCATCACCCCTTCTTCCTTGGTGGTCTGGAAGATGTGGTAGTCCTCGATGTAGTAGCCGGCGGTGGTGAGGTTCTTGTAGCCCTTGTCCCAGGCCGACCTGAAGCCCTCGTCGAACAGGTAGAACTCCAGCTCCGAGGCAAAATTCGCCGTCAGCCCGAGCTTCTCCAGTCGCTTGAGCTGCGCCTTGAGGATAGCGCGCGGCGAATGCGGGATCGGCTCGTGATGATGGTGGTCGACGAGGTCGGCGAGGATGATCGCCGTGCCCTCCAGCCAGGCCGCCTTCATCAGCGTCGTGATATCCGGCTTCATGACGAAATCGCCATAGCCCTTGGCCCAGTTCGCCGCCTCGTAGCCGGGCACCGGCTCCATATCCATGTCGTTGGCCAGCAAATAGTCGCAGCCATGCGTCTCGTCGATGGCGCCCTCGAGGAAGAACTCGGCCTGGAAGCGCTTGCCGATCAGCCGGCCCTGCATGTCGGGAAACGCCACCAGCACGGTGTCGATGATGCCGGCTTTGACGTCGGCCTTCAGTTGATCGAGCGTATAGGTGGCTTGCGCCATGTGGAAACTCCCGGCACGCGTTGTTGTGGTTTTGGGAAGCCGCGGGCACCAGACCCGCGGCCTCGGTTTCTTCGATTATTCGGCCGGCGCAGCGTCGCTGGCGGTGCCGTTGCCCTCGCCGAACTTGGCTTCGATCGCCGCGATTTCGGCCTGCCGCTGCTTGATTGCGTCGCCGATCGGCGGCCCCTTGAAGCGCTTGTTCTCGAACGCGAACCAGAGGATCGCCGCGAGGACGAGGAAGGCCAGCGTGATCCACAGCACGTTGCCGTTCGGCGGCTGCACCGCGATGAACACGATGAGGATCATCCCCAGCACCGACAGCACGGCGAACAGCTTGTAGAGCCCGATCCCCATGTCCCAGGGGCCCATCTTCGGCCATTTGTCCGTCCCGATGGCGAAAAAGCCCAGCGCGATCGGCACCGTGAACGACAGGAACAGGAAGATCAGCGTGGCGTTGACCACGATGGTGTAGATGTTGGTCCCGCCGATCGACACGGTCTGCGCCATCCACACGAACAGGATCTCGAGGATGGCGCCGGTCCAGATCGCCGCCACCGGCGTCCGGAACCGCTTGCTCACCGAGGCGAGCGTCTTCGAGCCAACCGGCAAGCCGCCGTCACGCGAGAAGGCGTAGATCATGCGCGATGTAGACGTCACCGTCGCCAGGCCGCACAGCAGCTGGGCGATGAGGATCAACAGGTAGAGGATGTTGACCAGCCAGCCCGGCATGATCGCCGTCATCGTGGCAAAGAACACGCTCCAGCCCTGCGACGCCCCGACCGCCAGGTCGGGGATGGCAATGACGATGGCGCTCAGCAGCACCCAGCCGGCGAGCGAGGAAATCACCACCGACTGGACGATTGCTTTCGGTACCGACCGCGAGGCCTGCACCGTCTCTTCCGACGTGTGCGCCGAAGCGTCATAGCCGGTGATGGTGTAGATCGGCAGCAGCAGGCAGAGCGCGAACAGGTAGATCATGTTGTCGCTCTGCGGGAACACGTTGCCGCCCGCTTCACCGGAGTAGTTGGTGAAGGTCCACAGCCGGGTGAAATCGTGGCTCGGCGCAAAGATCAGCAGCAAGACGATCAGCGCGGCGGTGGTGCCGAGGATGATATAGCCCGAGACGTCCGTCAGCTTGGCGGTCAGCCCGATCCCCAGGTGGTTGATCAGCGCCTGCACCACAGTGATGCCGGCAACCAGCAGCACGATCTGTTCCGGCGTCCCGGTGATCCCGAACCACGAGCCGAAGGTCCCGACGAAGAAGAACGCCGTGCCGATATTGATGGCGCCCATCACGGTGATGAGGCCCAACAGGTTCAGCCACGCTGTAACCCAGCCGGTGAAGCGGTTCCCCAGGATCGAGCCCCAGTGATACAGCCCGCCGGCCGTGGGATAGGCCGATGCGATCTGTGCCATGGCGAGCGCGAAGAAACCCGAGACGCAGCAACCAACGATCCAGCCGATGCCTGCGCCGGCACCGCCGATCGAAGACGTCGCCTGCGCGAACGAGTTGATGCCGCCAGATAGAATGCAGATGATCGAGAACGAAATCGCGAAGTTCGAGAACCCGCTCATGCGTCGTGATAGCTCCTGGGCGTAGCCCATGGAGTGGAGGACTTTTACGTCCTCGTGGTGTTCGGTCGACATGCTAACCCCTTCCTATTGCCCTCATGCCCTCATGGAATGGTCGTCGCGGTGTGCCGGCGCCCCGCCACGCGCCCCAAGCGCGGCGGTGAGGCACCGGGCCAGCCGGGCGGCCCACAGGCTCACCCCTTCTGGTTCGAGAATTTCGTCGTGCCGGATCTCGATCATCGTCGCTTCGAGCCCGCGCCCGTCGCCGTGATGTTCCAGCGTGTAGGTGACGCCGTTGAGCGCCGAGTAAGGCTGGTTCCAGCCGATGTTGAGCCCCGCATCGTCATCGGCCAATGCGTCACGCAGCGCCGCCGTGAAGCGTTCGTCGCGTGCATGGATCAGCCCTATCGGCCATGGCCGCGGCACGTCCTTGTAGACCGGTGTGAACGAGTGGACGGTGACCAGCAGCGTCTCGATGCCGGCGGCGCGGCGCGTCTCCAGCACCGACTCGAGGGCATCGTGAAACGGCGCATGGAAGGCGCCGATCCGCTCCGCCCGCTCGTTGTCGCCGATGCCCTTGTTGCCGGGAATATCGGTCCGCTCCGAAACTACCGGGATCAGGTCGGGCGCGTCGTGATCGCGGTTGCAGTCGATCACCAGCCGGCTGACAGTCGAGGCGACGAGCGGCGCGTCCAGCAGTTCCGACAGCTCCAGCGCCACGGCGAATGCGCCGGGGTCCCACGCCACATGCATCAGCCGCTGGTGCGGCGTCAGGCCGAGATCACCGTAGCGGTCGGGAAAGCGGTTTGAGGCATGATCACAGGCCAGCACGAAGGGTGCCCGCCCCTCGGCGTTGAATACCAGCACTGGCGGAATGACGCTTGCCTCGTGGCGCGCGTCGGCCTCATGGCCCACCATACTGACCCCTGTAGGGCGTATCGGGCACCAGGCCCATCGCCCTTGCTGTTCGCTCCGCCCGAGGCCCTCCCGTGCGGATCGTTAACAGCCAGTTGACGGGTTTTTGACCGTCTGGTCAATCCACCCGCTACATCTCGCTGTGGGTCTTCATGAAGCGGGCCGCATCGAGCACGATCTTGTCGTCGATTGCCCCGATCAGGGCCTCGTCCTTGCCCTCGTAGTCGAGGCTGTGCAGCACCGAGCGGATGATCGCGAGCTGCCCTCGCTTCTTGTCGTTGTTGAACACGATGTGCCAGGGCGCATGCTCGGTCTCGCTCGCCTCCAGCATGCGGTTGCGCGCGTTGGTGTAGTCGTCGAAGCGCTTGAGCGCCTCGATGTCCACGGGGCTTAGCTTCCAGATCTTCAACGGGTCATGCCGCCGATCATGAAACCGCTTGAGTTGCATTTCCCGCCCGATCGTCAGCCAGAATTTGTGCAGGTGGATGCCCTCTCGGACCAGCATCCTCTCGAAGGCCGGCACTTCGTGGAGGAACTTCTGCGTCTCCTCAGGGGTGCAGAACCCCATCACCGGCTCCACACCGGCCCGGTTGTACCAACTGCGGTCGAACAACACCTGCTCTCCAGCCGCCGGCAGCCAGTCGACATAGCGCTGGAAGTACCATTGAGTCTTCTCACGGTCGGAGGGCTTGGGCAGCGCCACGTCCATGTTCCAGCGCGGATTGAGGTTTTCGAGGTACGCCGAGATCGCGCCGCCCTTGCCTGCCGCGTCCCGTCCTTCGAACAGGATGACGATGCGCTTGCCGGTCTTTTGCTGGTCGTGCTGCAACAGCGCCAGTTGCCGCTGCACCTGCAGCATTTCCGCCTCGAACAGGTCGGGGTCCATTTTCTCGTCATATGGAAAGCCGCCGGACTCGAGCGCCTTCTTCTTGATCGAGCGCGGCAACACCGGGTCTTCGAGGTCGAAGCCTTCAATTGTATCGGACATGAACGAACTCCGGGACCTGTCATTACGGTGTCACAACCGTGCTATGAACACCCCCATCTGGCAAGCCGGGGAGAATCGTTCCGGCGCCGAAGGAAGTCTCGATGGCTGATGAAGCGCAGCGCGGAGTGACCGGTTCGAACTGGATCGAGACGATCAGGTCGCGTCTTTACGGTCGCCTGCTGATGCTGCTCGCCATGGGGCTGGTGTTCATGACGCTGGCCGGTCTCAACGTCCTCGATCCCTGGATCGGCATCATTGCCTACGCCGTGATTGTCGCCGTCGCTGCCCTCGTTCCCGAAACCAGTGAGTCCACAGTCGGCGTCGTCCCCGGCGCCAACACGAGCGAGCTGGCCTTTGCCGACGCCGTCCGCCATTTCGCCGATGCGCTTCCCGACCCCTCGATCGTCATCGATCGCCGCAGTGTGATCGTCCATATCAACCCGCACGCGATGCGGCACTTCCCCGGCGTCGTCGCCGGCAGCCCGATCGCCTTCACGCTGCGCTTCCCCCAGTTGCTTTCGGCCATCGAGGCGGCGCGGCTTGGCCCTGCCCAGACCATCGAGTTGCACCAGACCGTCCCCACCGAGACCTGGTACAAGGCGACCGTCGCGCCGCTGGCGCCTGGTGATCTGCTCAATGACGGCGTGCTCGTCATCACCCTGCAAAGCCTCACCGAGTCCAAGCGCCTCGACTCGCTGCGCACCGATTTCATCGCCAATGCCAGCCACGAACTGCGCACCCCGCTGACCTCGCTCGTCGGTTTCATCGATACGCTGCTCGGCCCTGCCGCCAACGACAAGGAAGCCCGCGAGCGCTTCCTCGGCCTGATGCGCGGCCAGGCAGCCCGCATGGCCAAGCTGATCGAGGACCTGCTGTCGCTGAGCCGCATCGAGATGCGCCAGCACATGCGTCCCACTACGCCGATCGAACTGGGCACCCTGTTGCGCGAAGTCGCCGAAGGCCTCCACAAGCTGGCCGAGGATTCCAGCACCACGATCAACGTCCAGGTTCCAAATGAGCCCGTGGTCATCAGTGGCGATCGCGACGAGCTGTACGAGGTGTTCGAGAACCTCATCGACAACGCCATCAAGTATGGCGCCGACGGCGACACCATCGACATCACGCTGTCCGCAGACGCCGGCCGGCGCGGTTTCGATGCCATGGTCTCGGTGGTCGATCACGGCATCGGCGTCGCCGCCGAGCACGTGCCGCGCCTGACCGAGCGCTTCTACCGCGTCGACGCCGACAGTAGCCGCAAGAAGAAGGGCACGGGCCTCGGCCTCGCCATCGTCAAGCACATCGTCACCCGCCATCACGGTCTGCTCTCGATCAAGAGCCAGCCGGGGCAGGGGACCCGCGTGGAAGTCCTTCTCCGAAAATGACAATCGTGGCCGTTTCCACAGGCCGAACCCTGATCTGCGACGAATAGCTATTACGGATCAGTCGCTTAACCTGTCACAGAAATGCAATCCGATTGTCATAAAACGTTGGGGCAACACCCCTAGGTTCCGCCCTTGCAGACAGGGCGGCCGGAGGAACCGGGCCGTCGACGGGCCTGATGGGCCAATCCTTCCGAAAGGGAACAACATCATGAAGATTGCAGTTTTCGCGAGCGCCGCGGTTATCGCGCTTGCCGCCGGCGCAGGTGCCGCAGCGGCGCGCGACCAGATTCAGGTCGCCGGTTCGTCCACCGTTCTCCCCTATGCCAAGATCGTCGCCGAGTCGTTCGGCGAGGCCTTCCCCGACTTCAAGACCCCGGTCGTTGAGTCCGGTGGTTCGGGCGCTGGCATCAAGCAGTTCTGCGAAGGCGTCGGCGAAGACAAGATCGACATCGCGAACTCCTCGCGTCCGATCAAGGCCGAAGAGCTCGAGACCTGCAAGGCCAACGGCGTCGCCGACGTCGAGGAAGTCAAGATCGGCTACGACGGCATCGTGTTCGCCACCGACATCGCCGGCCCGGATTTCGCCATCCAGCCCGTCGACATCTACAAGGCTCTCGCCGCCCAGGTCGTCGTTGACGGCAAGCTCGTCGACAACCCCTACACCAAGTGGTCCGAAGTGAACGCGGCGTTCCCCGAGTGGGATATCGCTGCCTACATCCCGGGCGAAAAGCACGGCACCCGCGAAGTGTTCGAGACCAAGCTCCTCGCCGCTGGCTGTGACAAGGACGCGCTGGCCGCTGCCGGCGTCGCCGAAGCAGACGTCGCCAAGGCCTGTATCGCCATCCGCAAGGACGGCAAGGCCGTGGACATCGACGGCGACTACACCGAGACCCTGGCTCGCATCGACTCGAACAAGACCGGTCTGGGCGTGTTCGGCCTCTCGTTCTACGAGAACAATGCCGACAAGCTGAAGGTCGCGACCGTCGGCGGGATCGTCCCCTCGACCGCCACCATCGCTGACGGCACCTACCCGGTCTCGCGTCCGCTGTTCTTCTACGTCAAGAAGGCACACATCGGCGTCATCCCGGGCCTCAAGGAATATGTCGACTTCTTCATCTCGGACGACATGATCGGGCCGGACTCGCCGCTCGCTCAGTACGGGGGGGGGCCCCCCCCCCCCCCCCCTTCTCCCGCCTCCGGGCGGTCTGTTTTCGGGGCAAGTGAGGTAAGGTATCGATGTCTGCCGGCTGGGTTGTCGCCATCGTTCTGGCTATTGGTGCCGTCTCCTATTTCTTCGCCGCTCAGCGCGCCCGCGTGCAGCGCGACGGCACGGATCGGGCCAAGGAAGTTCCCCATTCCCTGCCGACCTATCACGGCTGGCTCGCCTTCATCTTCGCGGTCGTTCCGGCGCTGCTCGTCTTCCTCGTCGTGAGCTCGGTTTCCTCCGGCCTGCTCGAGAGCCGTATCCGCACCGAAGTCGCGACCCACGTTCCGGATCCTGCCGCTGCCAGCCTCCAGATCGGTATCGTCCACAACACCGCCAACGCGCTGGGCCGGCTTGGCCTCGCGGGCGAAAATGTCCCGACCTCCTACGCCGCTCTACGCGACATGGCCTCCTCGGCCGGCATCACCATGGCCGATAGCGGCGAGGACTACATGGTGCCGCTTGCCGCCGGCGTGAATGCCGATGGCAACGTCCATAAGCTCCTCGGCCAAGGCCTGACGCTGCTGATCTCGCTCGCCGGCGCCGCCTTCGCCTACTCCCGCATCCGGCTGCGCCTCAGGGCCCGCAACGAGGTCGAGCGGGTTGTGCTCTGGTCCCTGCTCGGCGCCTCCACGGTCGCCATCCTCACCACCGTCGGCATCATCCTGTCGATGCTGGGCGAGACCATTCACTTCTTCTCCGACATCAATCCGCTGACCTTCTTCTTCGGCACCGTCTGGGACCCGCGCTTCGCCGCGGCCGGCTCGGGCGGCGCGGAAGGCCAGTTCGGCCTCATCCCGCTCTTGATGGGCACGCTCTACATTGCGCTCGTCTCGATGCTGTTCGCCGTCCCCGTGGGCCTCATGGCCGCCGTCTACATGGGCGAATATGCCTCGAACCGGGTCCGCTCGACGGTCAAGCCGCTGCTCGAACTGCTCGCCGGCATCCCCACCATCGTCTACGGCATCTTCGCCGTCGTGACCCTCGGGCCCTTCTTCCGCGATCTCTCGATGGCGCTCTCCGGTGGCTTCGCCTTCATCCAGGCCCAGTCGGTGTTCACCGCCGGCCTCGTCATGGGTGTGATGCTGATTCCGGTGGTCTCTTCGCTCTCCGACGACGTGATCACCGCCGTCCCCCGCGCCATGCGTGATGGCTCGCTGGCGCTCGGTGCCACCCGTTCCGAGACCATCCGCAAGGTGATCCTGCCCGCGGCGCTTCCCGGCATCGTCGGCGCGCTGCTGCTCACGGCCTCGCGTGCCATCGGCGAAACCATGATCGTGGTGCTTGCCGCAGGTGTGGCCGCCCGCATCAACTTCAATCCGTTCGAGGCGATGACCACCATCACGGTCAAGATCGTCAACCAGCTGACCGGCGATCTCGAGTTCAACTCGCCACAGACCCTGGTCGCCTTCGCGCTGGGCCTAACCCTCTTCGCCGTCACCCTCGGCATGAACGTCTATGCGCTCTATATCGTGCGCAAGTACCGGGAGCAGTATGAATGACCGACGCTGCCTTGCCCCGCGCAAGCCTTGAGGCTGCCACCACGTCACGCCGTGATTTCGGCCTGAAGCGCCGCCACGCCGCCGAGTTCCGCTTCCGTCTCTACGGCATCCTCGCGATCGTCATCGGCCTAGGGTTCCTCGCGATCCTGCTCTTCTCGATCTTTAGCAAGGGCTACACGGCCTTCGTCCAGACCACGATCACCGTGCCGGTGGAGTTCACGGCGTCGATCATCGACAAGAACGACAAGCGCGCCACCGATCCCAAGGTCCTGGTCTCGGCAAACTATCCCGTTATCGCCCGCAACGCCGTGGCCAAGGCCCTAGGCGTCTCCCTCGACGACAAGGCGGCGATGCGTCAGATCGCCGAGTTCGTCTCGGAAGGCTCGCGCGCCAATCTGCGCGAAGTCGTCATGGCCGACCCCTCCGTCGTCGGCACCACTCGCAGCGTTGCGCTGCTGGCCGCCGCCGATATCGACAGCGCCAACAAGGGCCAGATCGATCTCAATGTTCCCGAGGCCAAGCGCAAGGTTTCCGACCAGCAGGTCGCCTGGCTCAACCAGCTCAAGCAGCAGGGCGCCATCTCGACCCCCTTCAACTGGGGCCTGCTCACCTTCGGCGCCTCCAGCCGCCCGGAGACATCCGGCCTCAGCGTGGCGCTGATCGGCTCGCTCTACATGATGCTGATCGTGCTCTGCTGCGCGCTCCCCATCGGCGTTGCCGCCTCGATCTATCTCGAGGAATTCGCCAAGAAGAACCGCTTCACCGATTTCATCGAGGTGAACATCAACAACCTCGCGGCCGTGCCCTCGATCGTCTTCGGCCTCCTCGGTCTCGCGGTCTTCATCAACTTCTTCGGCCTGCCGCGTTCGGCGCCGATCGTCGGTGGCCTCGTCCTCACCCTGATGACGCTCCCCACCATCATCATCGCCACCCGCGCCGCGCTCCGCTCGGTGCCGCCTTCGATCCGCTCCGCCGCCCTCGGCATCGGCGCATCGAAGATGCAGATGGTGTTCGATCACGTGCTGCCGCTCGCCACCCCGGGCATCCTCACCGGCACCATCATCGGCCTGGCTCGTGCGCTCGGCGAAACCGCGCCGCTGCTGCTCATCGGCATGGTCGCCTTCGTCGCCGACAGCCCGACCACACCGCTCGATCCTGCCACGGCCCTGCCGGTGCAGATCTACATGTGGGCCAACGAAGCCGAGCGTGCCTTTGTCGAACGCACCTCTGGCGCCATCATCGTGCTGCTCGTCTTCCTTGCCCTGATGAACCTTGCCGCCATTCTCCTCCGCCGCCGCTTCGAGCGCCGCTGGTAACCCCCTGACCTGGATGACCGACATGTCCCTCGAATCCGTTGCGACTACCGCCGCCCCCGTCTCGCGCCCCAACGCCCCGCCCAAGATGACGGGCGAGGATGTCTGCGTGTTCTACGGAGCCAAGCAGGCCCTGTTCGACGTCAACCTGAAGATCGAGCAGTTCAACGTCACCTCGCTGATCGGCCCCTCGGGTTGCGGCAAGTCGACGTTCCTGCGCTCGCTCAACCGCATGAACGACACCATCGATGGCTGCCGCGTCACCGGCAAGATCAACCTCGACGAGGACGATATCTACGATCCCTCGATCGACGTGGTCGAGCTGCGCGCCCGCGTCGGCATGGTGTTCCAGAAGCCCAATCCGTTCCCCAAGTCGATCTACGAAAACGTCGCCTACGGCCCCAAGATTCACGGCCTCGCCCGCAACAAGGGCGACCTCGACGAGATCGTGCACTCGTCGCTGCGCCGCGCCGGCCTCTGGAACGAAGTAAAGGATCGCCTGCAGGAGCCGGGCACCGGCCTTTCCGGTGGCCAGCAGCAGCGCCTCTGCATTGCCCGCGCCATCGCCACCAAGCCTGAAGTGCTGCTGATGGATGAGCCGTGCTCGGCCCTCGATCCGATCGCCACCGCGGTCATTGAAGAGCTCATTGACGAACTGCGTGAGAACTTCACCATCGTCATCGTCACCCACTCCATGCAGCAGGCGGCCCGCGTCAGCCAGAAGACCGCGTTCTTCCACCTCGGTAAGCTTATCGAGGAAGGCAAGACCGAGGACATCTTCACCAATCCGCGGAACAAGCAGACGCAGGACTACATCACCGGCCGTATCGGCTGACCCGAGAGGAATTCGAGAGAATGGCATCGCTCAACGAGCACATCGTTTCCTCCTACGAGGATGAACTCACCAACCTCAACAAGTCCATTTCCGAGATGGGCGGCATGGTCGAGCAGGCCATCACCGAGGCCGCCGTCGCGCTGCTGAAGCTCGACCACAAGCAGGCCCAGGACGTGCGCCTGTTCGACAAGAAGATCGACGAGATGCAGCAGAACATCAACGACGCTGCCGTCTCGATCATCGCCCGTCGCCAGCCGATGGCCGCCGACCTCCGCATGGTCGTCACCGCTATCCAGGTCGCCAACGATCTCGAGCGCACTGGCGATATGGCCAAGCAGTTGGCCAAGCGCGCCATGCAGATCGAAGCACTCGGCCTCGCGCCGAAATTCTACAACGGCGTCAAGCACATGAAAGAGCTGGTCGCCCGCCAGCTGAAGAGCGCCATCGATGCCTATCTCAGCCGCGACTCTGCCGCGGCCGTCGAAGTGTGCAATCGCGACGACGAGGTCGACGCGATGTACAACTCGCTGTTCCGCGAACTCCTCACCTACATGATGGAAGACCCGCGCAACATCACGCAGTGCACGCATCTGCTGTTCTGCACCAAGAGCCTCGAACGCGTCGGCGACCACGCCACCAACATCGCCGAAGCCGCGTACTACCTCGAAACCGGTCGCCATCTCGGCGCCGAGGAACAGCAGCGCCAGCAGCGCTAGGGTGATCCGATGTCCGCTACCATCCTGATCGTCGAGGACGAAGCCGATCTGGCCGTCCTGCTGCGCTACAACCTCGAGGCCGAAGGCTTCCGGGTCGCCACGGCCGCCTCGGGCGACGAGGCGGTGGAGCGCATCCGTGACGGCGTCCCCGACCTGATCCTGCTCGACTGGATGCTGCCGGGCCTCAGCGGCATCGAACTCTGCCGCCGCTGGCGTTCCCGCGAGGAAACGGCGCGCACCCCGATCATCATGATCACCGCGCGCGGCGAGGAAGAAGAACGCGTCCGCGGCCTCGCCACCGGCGCCGACGATTACGTCGTAAAACCCTTCTCGATCCCCGAGCTCCTCGCCCGCATCAACGCGCTGCTCCGCCGCTCCAGCCCGCAGCTGGTCACCGCCGTGCTGAAGGCCGGCGACCTCGAGCTCGACCGCACCAGCCACCGCGTCCGCCGCGGTGGCCGTGAAGTGCACCTCGGCCCCACCGAGTACCGCCTGCTCGAATACCTGATGCGCCACCCCGGCCGGGTCTATTCCCGCGAGCAATTGCTCGACGGCGTCTGGGGCAACGACGTCTATGTCGACGAACGTACCGTCGACGTCCACGTCGGCCGCCTCCGCAAAGCCATCAACCGCCACCGCGACGCCGACCCCATCCGCACCGTCCGCGGCGCCGGCTACGCCTTCGACGAACGCTTCGCCGCCGTAAGCTGAGATCTCTCCCTGATCCTCCCCCGCGTGGCGGGCGAGAGGGACCATGCAAAGCATGGTGGAGGGGGGCGTACAAGCCACGACGGTGGGGGCTCGATGGTGCCCCAAACGCGCTGCGGCACCTCCCCCTCTGACGGGGGAGGATGGGAGGGGTGAGCGGAGCCACAATCACGAGGCCGGGCAAGGCGTTGCGAGAATCTTGCGCCGATCTATCCCCCCACTTCCCACCCATGCGATTCTCCCCCCATCTGCTGCACCGAAGCGAGATCATGACGAGTGGTTGGTGCGGAGGAGACCGGGTGGGCTGCGGGTCGCTGCAGTTCAGGCGGAAACCATCACGGCAAGGACCGGTTCGCCGGTCAAGCCGCTATCACGCGAGGGC